>JAICPQ010000238.1 GCA_025929745.1 Burkholderiales bacterium
CGGAGTGGCGAACATTGGTGACGAGCTGGACGCCAAGCGGCTAGAGTTGCTCAAGGAAGTCGTTCCTCAGATCACACGTGTCGCCGTGCTCTGGAATCCGCCCCAGCCGGCGCATTCCACCCAGCTGAAGAACCTTGAGCGCGCCGCGCGGTCACTCGGCGTGGAGCTACAGCCGGTCGCGATCCGAGTCCAAGAAGATTTCGACCGCGCCTTCGCCGCGATGGTGGGCGCGCGCACGAGTGCGGTCACCATGCTTGGCTCCTTGCTGCACTCAGAAAACCTCTTGCGTATCGCAGAACTGGCCCGCAACGCGAAGTTACCCGCGATTTCCTACAATCTGCGCTTTCCCGAGCTCGGAGGTCTCATGGCGTATGCGGGAAAAGAGGATGACATCTTCGGACGGGCTGCAACCTACGTCGATCTGATTCTTAAGGGCGCGCGGCCGGCTGACCTACCCATTGAGCAGGCTACGAAATTCGAGCTGATAATTAACGGCAGGACCGCGAGGGTGCTCGGCCTCACCATACCGCCGTCGCTTTTGCTGCAGGCGGATCGGTTAATCGAATGAAACCGTGCGCGCTGCCGCGGCGCGTCCGCCCCGCCGCAAAAGAAGGCTCAGTAACGCCCCGATGATCCTGGAATTGGCGGTGCTGGACGTGAAGCTGCATCAAACGGAGGAATTCGAGGCGGCCTTCCGGGACGCGCAGCGGATTATCCGTGCGTCGCGGGGGTATCTGTCGCACGAGCTACAACGCTGCGTTGAGAAGCCGAATCGCTACCTTCTCCTTGTTCGCTGGCGGCGGCTGGAAGACCACACTGAGGGATTTCGCAAGTCGGAGCCCTATCAGCGCTGGAAGGCGCTGCTGCATCACTTTTACGATCCTTTCCCGGTGGTGGAACACTATGTGGCGGTTAACTCCACCCCATGCGAATAGCGGTTCTCACGTTTGAAGGTTTCAACGAGCTCGATTCCTTCATCGCCTCGGCGATGCTGAATCGCGTGAAGCAGCCGGCGCTCAAGGCATTGATCGTCTGTCCGACCGCGCAGGTCGCCTCGATGAACGGCGTTGTGGTGCACACGCAGGCGCCGCTCGCCTTCGCGCGCGAGGCCGATGCGGTCATTGTCGGGAGCGGCGTGAAAACGCGCGAGATCGTGCGCGACGCGGCGTTGATGGGCGAGCTGCGCCTTGACCCGAAGCGCCAGATCATCGGTGCGCAGTGCTCCGGGGCGCTTGTCCTCGCCAAGCTCGGGCTTCTCGCCGGCGTGCCGGCATGCACCGATATGACCACCAAACCGTGGGTGCAGGAAGCCGGCATTGAGGTGCTCAACCAGCCGTTCGTCGCGCACGGCAATGTCGCCACCGCCGGCGGCTGCCTCGGCTCGCATTACCTTGCGGCATGGACGATCGCGCGTCTTGCGGGCTGGAGGGCGGCCGAAGCGGTGGTGCATTACGTCGCGCCGGTCGGGCAGAAAGACGAGTACGTGGAGCGCGCCCGCACGGCGCTCGCGCCGTATCTGTGAGGCTCGCCGACGCTTTGCCGGATCTGGTCGCCGACCTTGAAAGCGCGCTGGTGCAAATCGGTCGCGGCGATCTCGTGGCGCAGCTCAAGGAAGCGCCGCTCGTTGCCTGGCAGTACGACGACTTTGCCGACGCGACCTATCTGCAGACGAGCGCGACGCGTGTGGACATGATGCAGGTGGAGCGGCTTTCACTCTACGATGAGCTCGGCGTGAACGTGGACAGCGACGCGCAAGGCAAGTTATGCGGCGTGGAGGTGCTTGAGGGAAAACGCATACTCGCTGCGCTGCCGCAACGCACCTGAGCGGCAATAAGTCCATGACGTCCGGCGCTGGTTTCGTAATGCTGGACGCATGGACACGGCCCAGATCGCGCAGACGCTTCTCCTCGATCCGCTGAACGAGGCGACGAGCCTCTACCAGCGCTACCAGCAGGCGCCCGCGTTGCGGGGTTACATACAGGAGCGCAAGCGCTTCCTGGTGCCGATCGGCGCGCTCATGGTCTTTATCAGCCTGGGTTGCAGCGCAGCGAGTGTGCTCTATCTGGGCGGGACGAGGCCGGTCTTGGTGCTACTTGCGATGCTGTTTGCACCGTTCGTGCTGGTCGGCAGCCTCTTCGTTCAGGTTTACGTCTTTGGGTCGTGGCTCGAAGGCCGCGCCCTCGACCGCGCGCTCCATCGTCGGCCGGTCAAACAGCTCGACCTGGGGCGCATGCCGTCGGTGCCGTGGGTGCTTGCGGCTTTTTTCCTCTTCGCGCCGCTCGCCATGCTGGTCTCGGTCGTCCCGGCGCTCGGCATCCTTCTCATCCTGCTCCTCATCGGGACGCCAGTCGCCTTCGCGCGCCTAGACCCGTAGTTCGCACCCTGACCCCGGATTAGGGTTTGCGCCTTAGGAGGTCGCGGATTTCTTCGAGCAGGACTTCTTGGCGCGGCGGAGCGGCGGGCGCGGCTTCCTGGCGCCGGTAGAGACGGTTCATCACCTTGATCGCTACGAAGATCGCGAGCGCGATGATGGCGAAGTCGACGCAGGTCTGGATGAATTTGCCGTAAAGGATCTTGGCGTCGCCGACTTGGATCATGAGGTTCTTGAAGTCGACGCGGCCCAGGGCGCCGATCGCCGGCATGACGATGTCTTCGACGAGCGAGGCCACGATCTTGCCGAAGGCCGTGCCGATGATGACGGCGACGGCCAGATCGACGATGTTGCCTTTCATCGCGAACTCGCGGAATTCCTGAAGGAACGTTCTCATTGGTAGTTGACCTCCATGATTTCGAGCGGCTCCTCCCCCGATGGGCTTCGCAGCACGACGGTGTCGCCCTCGCGCGCCTTGAGGAGCGCCTTCGCGATGGGCGAGATCCAGGATACGTGACCTTTGGCGGGATCGGTCTCGTCCACGCCCACGATCGTGACCGTCCTCTCGCCCGAAGCGCTCTTCACGCGCACGGTGGCGCCAAAGAAGATCTGGTCGGTGTCGCGGCCGGCCGAGCGCACGATTTCCGCGTTTTCCAGCCGCTTGATGAGAAAACGCACGCGGCGGTCGATCTCGCGCAGGCGGCGTTTGCCGTAGATGTAATCGGCGTTCTCGGAGCGATCGCCCAGCGACGCGGCCCAAGCGACGGTCTTCACGACCTCGGGACGCTCGACCTCGACGAGCTTGCGCAGCTCCGCCTCGAGCCGCGCGTAGCCCGCGGGAGTGATGTAATTCTTTCCGGACGGCGGTAGCGGCGGCGACTGCAGGTCTTCGTCGCCGCCGTCGCTGTCTTCTTCCTTGACAAAGGCCTTGGACATCGGTCCTCCGTATTATCGCGCTTGCAAGCCCGGCGGGGAGGTTTCACAATCCGCCCGAGGGAACGGAGATGGCTGATAACAAAAACGAAGGTTTGGATTTCCTCACGCGGTTGCGCATCAAGGAGCTGGTCCTTTTCGGCCTGATCTTGATCAGCGCGGTGATCGCGAACCTTCCCGATGAGTACGTCGCCGAGACGCTCGGCATGGACCGCGGCATGCTCGTCGCCTGCCTCGGCATCGCGGTGATCATCGGCCTTTTCCTGTACCTGCGGACCGGCCTCTTCATCTCGGTCGTCCTCCTTATCGCCGGCGCGAACATGCCGGACCAGATCGCCGAAGGGCTCAACATCTCCAAGGTCCCGATTCTTCTGGCGCTGGTCGCCCTGGTGGGCGTCGGCGTGGTGAACCACATCGTCAAGCTCATGCCGACCGGGCTCGAGCCCAGGCCGAAGGAGAAGAGCGCCGAGGGCATCCGCGCGCTGTTCTATGCGATCGAGAAGAACAATCTTGTGTACGCGAGCAAAGTGCTGTCGATGAACTTCGACCCCAATCTGCGCCACGAGAACGGCTACACGCCGCTTGC
>JAICPQ010000270.1 GCA_025929745.1 Burkholderiales bacterium
CATGCCAGCGCAGATGCTCACCCAGTCGCTGCACATGGCGCGCGAGCTCGGGATTGTGGAGGAGCGCGATGAACGGGCCGCGTACCTCGCCACGCGGGCCGGCGGTAATCTCGGCGGCGACTGCGCGCTGCGCGGCGTTCATCTGTTCGAGCGTGAGCTTCGGGAAGCGTTGTGCCATGCTTGGGCGATGATGGCCGACCTGATCCTCGTCGTCCACTTCCTCATCGTCCTCTTCATCGTCGGCGGGCTCCTTTCGGTGTGGATCGGCGCCGCGGCCGGATGGCGCTGGGTGCGCAATCCCTGGTTTCGTTATCTGCATCTCGGCGCCATTGCGTTCGTCGCGGCCGAGGCGCTGCTCGGCGTGATGTGCCCGCTCACCGTTTGGGAAGACGCGCTGCGCGGTGGCGTGCGTGCAGAATCGTTCGTGGGGCGCTGGGTGCGCTACTTCCTGTACTACGAGGCGCCGGAATGGGTCTTCACGCTCGCCTATGTCGCGTGGACGGTCGCTACGCTGGCGACATTACGGCTCTTTCCACCCAGGCAAAGAGCTGCCTAAACATCTCCTCGCGGACTTCCGGACTGGAGAGCGTCAGGTCATGCATGGCGCCGGGAAAAGCGAGCACGGTGACATCCGGCCCGAGCGAGCGCGACCAGCGCGAGATGTGGCGCCAGTCGAGAACAATGTCGGCCTCATCGGAGTGCATGCAGAGCACCGGGCAGCGAATGTCGAGGCCGCGGTGCACTTTGGCGTGCGCATCGGCGATCGCGCCGAGCCAGCCGTAGTACACCGGGAAGCCTTCGAGGGGCTTGAGCGCGAGGTCGAACTGCCACCCCGCGTCGAGGAGCGAGCGGCCGTAGTCGGGAAGGAGCGTCTTCCGGTCGCTCAGGAACGGGAAGAACCGTCCGAGGGCGGCCGCCATGTGCAGTTGCGCCTTGCGCCAGTCGGGAAGCTTCCAGTCGAAGAACGGACTATTCAGCCACAGCGCTTGCACGCGCTCCCGGTGCGGGCCTTCGTACGCGTAGAGCGACGTGATCAGTCCGCCGGTGGAATGCCCGGCAAGGAGCACGGGCTCACCGATAACATCGATCGAGCGGGTGATGTCGGCGTAGTACTCGGCGATGTTCTTGCAGAAATTCGGATGCTGATGGGGCCGATTTGAGCGCCCGTGCTTGCGCAGGTCAAGCGCGTAGAACGCGTAGCCTTCGAGCGCGAAGCGTTCGGCGACATGGCGTTGGAAGAAGTAGTCGATGAAGCCGTGCACCCACAGCACCGAGCCGCGCGGCGCGTTGCGCACGGGCAGGCGTACGAGCGTCGCCAGGACGCGGCCGTCGTAGTCGTCGGGGAACTCGAGCTCTAGCGCCTCGAACCCGGGCAGGAAGTGGTCAGGCTGCCACGCTTGCATGGCGTGAGAGTGCCCAACGAACATGCTCCCTGACTAGCGCGGACGGATGCTCCGCCCGGGCCCGCAAAGCGGCCACCACGTGTAACGATGTGGGCGCGTTCCCCAGCCCGACCGCGAGGTTACGCAGCCAGCGTTCGTAGCCAATGCGCCGGATCGGTGAGCCACGCAGACGCTCGTCGAACTCCTCTTCGGTCCAGGCGAAAAGCTCGAGAAGCGTGGCGCGGTCGAGGCCATTGCGGGTACGGAAATCGCCTTCCGGGCTGAGCTTCGCGAAGCGGTTCCACGGGCAGACGAGCTGGCAATCGTCGCAGCCATAAACGCGGTTGCCGATGAGCGGCCGCAGCTCCTCCGGAATCGCGCTCTTGTGCTCGATCGTGAGGTACGAAATGCAGCGCCGGGCGTCGAGCTCGTACGGGGCGCGAATCGCCTGCGTCGGGCAGACGTCGATGCAGCGCGCGCACGTGCCGCAATGGTTTGTCTCCGGCACATCGACGGCGAGCGGAATATCGCAGTAGACCTCGCCCAGAAAAAACCAGGAGCCGGCATCCCGGCTGAGGAGCAGCGTGTGCTTGCCGCGCCAGCCCAGGCCGGCGCGGGCGGCCAGCTCGACCTCCATCACCGGAGCCGAATCGGTGAAGACGCGATAACCGAAGTCGCCGACCTCCTCGCGAATGCGATCGCAGAGCTTCTGCAGGCGGTCTCTCAAGACCTTGTGGTAGTCGCGGCCGCGCGCGTATCTCGCGACGAATGCGACGTCGGCGCGCGGCAGGTCGCCCTGCGGCGCATCGCCCAGGTAGTCCATGCGACAGGAGATGACGCGCAGCGTTCCGGGTTTGAGCTCGGCCGGGCGCGCGCGAAGCGCGCCATGGCGCGCCATATACTCCATCTCGCCATGCCAGCCCCGCGCGAGCCATTCGAGGAGCCGCGGCTCGGCTGCCGACAGGTCCGCATCGGCGATGCCGACGGCCTGAAAACCGAGCTCACGCCCCCACGCCTTAATGCGCTCATTCAAGCTCGCTGACGTGGACGCGACGCTGCGCCTCGGAGAAGCGCTCGCGGCCGGAGCTCGGCCTGGACGGGTGCTATTCATCTCGGGGGATCTCGGGGCGGGCAAGACTACGCTCGTTCGCGGCCTTCTACGGGGGCTCGGCCACCCCGGCCGCGCCAAGAGCCCGACGTATGCCTTAGTTGAACCTTACTCCTTTCCGAGCTTAGACTTATATCACTTTGATTTTTATCGATTCAAAGACCGCTCGGAATGGCTAAGCTCGGGCTTCCGCGAGCATTTCAACGCGCAGTCGCTCTGTGTCGTGGAATGGCCCGAGAAGGTCGGCGACCGGCTCGCGCCGCCGGACCTGCACATCCGGCTGGATTTCGATGGCGATGCGCGCAGCGCGAGCCTGGAAGCGCGCTCGGGCGCTGGCGAAGCCTGGCTCTCCTCGCTGCGCTTTCCGTAAGCGCCGTCTAGGCGCAGGTCCTCTCCACTCGCATCTGGCCGGCGCCGG
>JAICPQ010000005.1 GCA_025929745.1 Burkholderiales bacterium
CGCTCTCCAGCTTCTTGAGGATCTCCGTGCTTTCCTTGGAGCTGCGAAACCGCGAGAGCTCGGCGATGCGCACCGGCCACTCCGCGAAGCGGTCGGAGAAGGTCTGGAAATGCTGCTCGGCGAGGAGCGTGGTCGGGCAGAGGATGACCACCTGCTTGTTGTCCGCCACCGCGGCGAACGCGGCGCGCAGCGCCACCTCGGTCTTGCCGAAGCCCACGTCGCCGCACACCAGGCGGTCCATCGGCTTGCCGGCCGCCATGTCGGCGATCACCGCTTCGATCGCCGCGGCCTGATCGGGGGTTTCCTCGAAGCCGAAGCCGTCGGCGAACGCTTCGAGGTCATGCTGCTTGATCGAGAAGCTGTGACCCAGGCGCGCCGCGCGCTTGGCGTAGAGGGCAAGGAGCTCGGCCGCGGTATCGCGCACCTGCTTCGCCGCGCGGGCCTTGGCCTTGTCCCACTGGCCGCTGCCGAGCTTGTGGAGCGGCGCCTCCTCGGGTTGCGCGCCGCTGTAGCGGCCGATCACACCGAGCTGTGCGACCGGGACATAGAGCTTGTCGCCGCCTTCGTACTCGAGAAGGAGAAACTCGGTATGCCCGTCGCCCACGTCCAGGCTCACTAGCCCCTGGTAGCGTCCGATGCCGTGCTGCTCGTGCACCACCGGCTCGCCGACCTTGAGCTCGGAAAGGTCGCGCAACATGCCTTCGACCGAAGTGCGCTTTTCGGCGGCGCGTCCGCGCCGGCGCACGACGCCGGCGTAAAGCTCGGCCTCGGTGACCACCGCCCATCCCTCGGCGCTCAGCGCGAAGCCGTGCGAAAGCGGCGAGACGCAAAGCGCGGCCGGCGCCTTGGAGCTTTGGAACTCCTCGAAGCTCGTGCACGGCGGAAGCTTTACGCCATACTCGGCCAAGTAGTTCGCCATCGTTTCGCGCCGTCCCGGCGACTCGGCGGCGATGAGAACGCGCAAGCCGGATGTTTCGAGGAAGCGCTTGAGACCGGTGAGCGGATCCTGCGCGCGGCGGTCCACGGCGAGCGGCGGCAGTGCTGCAGCGACGACCAGCTGCTCGCGCGCTTCTTCCTCGGGCTTGTCGAGAAGATCGATGCGCGCGAAGGCCTGCGCCCGCACGTAGAACTCTTCCGCAGGGACGAAGAGCTGGGCGGGCTGCAAGAGCGGCCGGTCGGGATCGCCGCCGGCCATCTTGTAGCGTGAAGTTGCGTCGCGCCAGAAGTCCTGGATGGCGCCGCTCACATCGTGATGCAGCGCGAGCGTGGTACCCGCGGGTAGATAGTCGAAGACGCTCGCCACGCTCTCGAAGAAAAGCGGCAGGTAATACTCGACCCCGGCCGCCGGCACGCCATTGGAGACGTCGCGGTAGAGCCGCTTCTTCGACGGATCGCCTTCGAAGATCTCGCGCCAGCGGCTTCGGAAGCGCGCCCGCCCGGCGTCGTCGAGCGGGAATTCGCGCGCCGGCAGCATGCGGATCTCCTTCACCGCGTAGAGCGTGCGCTGCGTGTCAACGTCGAAGGTCTTGATCGAGTCGGCGACATCGTCGTCGAGGTCGATGCGGTAGGGTAGCGCCGACCCCATCGGGAAAAGATCGATCAGGCCGCCGCGAAAGCACACTTCGCCGGGCGAAACCACCTGCGTTACGTGCTCATAACCCGCGAGCGCAAGCTGCCGGCGCAAGCGCTCGAGATCGATCTCTTCACCCGCTTTCAGAAAAAACGTATGTCCGGCGAGGTAAGCCGGCGGGCACATGCGCACGAGCGCGGTGGACACCGGGACCAGCGCCATGTCGAAATCGCCGCGCTGGATGCGATAGAGCGTCTCGAGGCGCTCGGATACGAGGTCCTGGTGCGGCGAGAACTGGTCGTACGGGAGCGTTTCCCAGTCCGGTAGCAGCGCGACGCGCAGCTGCGGCGCGAGCCAGCGCGCTTCCTCCACGAGCCGCTGCGCGTCGAGCGCGCTTGCCGCGATGACCGCGAGCGGCCGCTCGGCTTGCGCCAGGCGCGCGAGCGCGAGCGCATCGGCGGAGCCGGCGAGGCGGGTGAAGCGTCTGCGGGCGGGGAGTGGGTCGCGGTGCATCAGAGGTGCGACTGTGTAATTATATCGTCCTGAATTAAAAGAACTTCTGTGTCTCTCTACGCATTGATTCCGGCCGCGGGGCGCGGCACCCGTTTCGGCTCCTGGAAGCAGTATGTGCCGATCGCCGGACGCCCGATGCTGTGGCATGCGGTCCGAGCAGTTTGCATGCCGCCGGTCGAATCGGTGTTCGTGGTGCTCGCGCGCGGCGACCGCGAGTTCGCGCGCCACGCATGGAACGGCCTCGGCGCGAGCGTCGAACCGCTTTATTGTGGAGGCGAGACGCGGCGCGATTCGGTGTACAACGCGCTTGTCGCTGCCATGGGTCTGGTGGAAGCCGACGATTGGATGCTGGTGCACGACGCCGCCCGGCCTTGCGTGCCGCGCAGCGATGTGGAGAAACTTTTGCGCGAAGTCGGCGACGACGGGGTGGGCGGCATTCTGGCGCTGCCCATCGCCGAGACGTTGAAGCGAGTGGTGGATGGAAAGGTTCATGCCACCGAGGACCGCGCACAGCTCTGGCTTGCGCAGACGCCGCAGCTATTTCGCGCAGGCCTTCTCATGCGCGCGCTGGAGCGCGCGAAAACGGTGCCGACCGACGAGGCGAGCGCCGTGGAGCAGATGGGGCTGAAGCCGCGCGTGGTTAACGGCAGCCGCGAAAACCTCAAAGTCACCTGGCCCGAGGACCTCGCCATCGCCGAAAGCATCTTGGAGAGACGCAAGTGAGGATCGGGCAGGGTTTCGATGTGCATGCGCTCGTCGCCGGACGGCGCCTCATTGTCGGCGGCGTCGAGATTGCGTATCACAAGGGTCTCGACGGGCACTCGGATGCCGACGTGCTGCTGCACGCGGTCTGCGACGCGCTGCTCGGCGCCGCCGCTCTCGGGGATATCGGCCGGCACTATCCGGACAGCGATGCGGCCTACGCCGGCGCTGATAGCCGCCTCTTGCTGCGCGACGTCGCGGCCAAGCTTAAGGAGCGAAGGCTCAGGGTGATCAATGTCGATGCGACCATTCTGGCGCAGGCGCCGCGCATGGCGCCGCACATGCCGCGCATGGCGGCCAACATCGCCGCCGACCTGGGCATCGAAACAGGCGCGGTGAACATCAAAGCGTCGAGCACCGAAGGCCTGGGCTTCGTCGGCCGGCTGGAAGGCATCGCCGCGCAGGCCATCGCGCTCCTGGAATAACCATGTATTCGCCGCCCTACAACCGATTGGAAGATCGCGCCGAACTCATCGAGTTCATGCGCGCAAACAGCTTCGTCCTCCTCGTCACCGGCACGGGTGGCACGCTGTACGCCTCGCACCTGCCGGCGCAAGTCAGCCTGGAGGGAGACAAGATCGTCCTCGACATGCACATGGCACGCAACAACCCGCAATGGCGGGAATTCTTCGACGAGGAAGTTCTCGTCGTCTTCTCCGGGCCGCACGCCTACGTCTCGCCGCGCTGGTACGAAGAGAAGGAGCGCGTGCCGACGTGGAACTACGCCGCGGTGCACGCCTACGGCATCCCCAAGATCGTGAACGAGCGCAGCGCCAAGCACGAATCGCAGCGCCGCCTGGTCGCCATGCTCGATCCGCAGTGGCTGCCCGAGTTCGACGGCCTGCGCGCGCAGTACGTGAGCAGCATGCTCGAGGGCATCGTCAACTTCGAGATCGAAGTTACGCGCCTGGAGACGCGCTGGAAGCTTTCGCAGAACCGCACGCGCCGCGAGCAGGAGCTGATCGCTACGCAGCTTGCAGCGTCCTCGGATTCCGGCGAGCGCGCGCTGGCCGCGCTTACGCGCAAGCACCTCGTCGGCGATTGAAAGTCGTCGTGATGGGCGCCGGCCTCGCCGGCGTCACCACCGCTTGGTATCTCGCGAAAAGCGGCCATGAGGTCGTGGTGATCGACCGCGAGCCGGAGGTCGCCTCGGCTGCTAGCTACGGCAGCACCGGGATCATCGCGGCGAGCCGCGCGTATCCATGGACCGCGGCTGAGATCGGCCAGCCGCTGCGCCGCTTCGATCCCGAATTCTGGGTTTGGGGCGTGCAGCACCTGGTGCTGCGCAGCGGCCGTTCGTACCGGCGCGTGCTCGAGGCGAAGGTGCGCCTCGTGCGCTACTCGCAAGAGGTGATGCGCGAGCTCGTCGCCGAGCTCGGCTTCCCGCTGAAGCGGGGGGTGCTTTACCTCTACCGCGACGCGAACGAGCTGCAATCGGCATGGGAGCGCGCCGCGACCATGCGCAGCCTCGGCTTCACGATCGAGAAGCTGCAAGCCGCGGCCATCGCCGCACTCGAGCCTGCGCTCGACGTTTCGCGCCTTGCCGGCGCCGTGTATGCGCCCCAGGACGAGGCGGGGGACGCGGCGCATTTCTGCCGCACGCTCGCCGCGCAATGCCGCACGCGCGGCGTGACCTTCTATCTGGAGAACGAGATCCTTTCGATCGAGCCGATCGATGTGCGCATCCGCGAGGTCGTGACGCGGCGCGGTCGGGTGCGGGCCGACGCCTTCGTCTGCGCGCTCGGCGTCATGGACCGCAAGCTACGCGAGCAGCTTGGCACGCAGGTGCCGGTGTACCCGGTAAAAGGTTTCTCCGCCACGCTGCCCATCGTGGATCCGCAGCGCGCGCCCAAGCACGCCGCGATCGACGAAACCCGCCGCGTCGCGTTCGCGCCGATGGGCGAGGAGCTGCGCGTCACCGGCGGCGCGAAATTCGCCGGCTACGGGCGCGAGCACGAGCCGCAGCATTTCGCCACGCTGTTCGACACGCTGAAGCAGCTCTATCCCGGCGCGGTCGATTACGGGCGCGCCCGCATGCGCGCCTGCCAGCGCCCCATGACGCCCGAGACCACGCCGCGTTTCGGCACCGGCCGCTACCAGAACCTGTGGTTCAACATCGGGCTTGGACACATGGGGTTTGCGATGTGCGCGGGCGCGGCGCGCATCACTGCCGAGCTCTTGTCCGGCAATTCGGCGCCGATCGATCTCGAGGGCCTGCGTATCCGGCGACATTGATGCGCCTCTTCTTCGCGCTCTGGCCGCCGGCCGAAACGGCGCGCGCTCTCACCGAGTGGGCGCGCGAAGCGCAGCGGCTGACGGGCGGCCGCGCCACGGAGGAGGCCAAGGTTCATCTCACGCTGGCATTCCTCGGCGAGGCGGACCCTAACAAGGCGGTGCGCGCCGCGCTCAGCGTCGCCGGGCGCGCGCACGAGCTTCCCGTGGAGAAGAGCCACTACTGGCGCGAGAACAGCATCGTCTGGGTGGGGCCGCGCGACACGCCGCGCGAGCTCAAGGCGCTGCACGAGCGCCTCAGTCAGGCGCTCGGCGGCGAGGGGTTCGCGCTTGAGCGCCGGCCGTTCGCGGCGCATGTCACGCTCATTCGCAAAGCGCGCGCAGCGAAGCTGCCGCGCGTTCCTGCAGTCGAATGGCCGGTGCCGGAATTCGTGCTCGTGCGCTCCGCGCTCTCATCCAAAGGGGCGCGCTATGAGATTGTGCAGCGGTTCCAATTACGAGCGTAGTGTTAGGCGGGCGATGAGTCCGCCGCCCGGGCGTGGCAGGAGCTCGAGCGAGCCGGCGTGCGCGCGCGCGACGCGCTCGACGATGGCGAGGCCGAGGCCGGCGCCGGCCGGGCCGCTGCGCGCGGCGTCGAGGCGCGTGAACGGACGCTTCAGGCGCTCCGCCTCCTCGGGCGGAATGCCGGGTCCGCGGTCGCGAACTTCGATCCGTGCGGCGCCCGAGGCGCGCTTAAGCTCGATCTCGACCGGCTCTGCGGCGTAGCGCAGCGCGTTATCGACGAGATTGCTTATCGCGCGACGCACGGCCGTGCGCGCGAAACGGAACGGCGGAACGTCGTCGAGTGCGAGCTCCACTTTCTTGCCGACGCGGGTGTAATGCGTCGCGACTTCGTCGAGGAGATCGGCGAGGTCCTGCTCGGCCTTGTGCTCCGTCACGCCGCGCGCGAAGTCGAGAAACTGGCCGATGATCGCGTCGATCTCGTCGATATCCGCCACCATGGCGCCGGCGGCCCCTGACTCCGCGCCGCTCATCTCGAGCGCGAGGCGCATGCGCGAGAGCGGCGTGCGCAGGTCGTGCGAGATTCCGGCAAGCACCATGGCGCGCTCGCGCTCCATGCTTTCCAGGTCGCGCGCCATGCGGTTAAAGGCCGCGCCGAGACTGCGCAGCTCGAGCGGGCCTTCCTCGGCCACCGGCTGGTGCGCCTCGCCGCGCCCGATGCGCGCGGCCGCGCGCGTCAGCGCGGCGAGCGGACGCGCGATGTTGGAGGCGATCAGCCCGGCGCCGACGAGCGCCAGAGCAAGCAGCGCCGCGCCCCAGCCGACCCATTCGAGCCCGAACTCGAGCTCGAAGCGCTCGCGCGGCAGCATCACCCAGAACTCGTCCTCGTCGATGAAGAAGCTCACCAGGAAGCCTTCCTCGCCGTCGCGCGCGTACGCGAAGCGCGTTTGCGCACCGGTCGTCGCCTTGACTTTGTGCGTGACTAGGCCGAGCAGCGGGTCGTCGGGCAGCGGCTCGAGCTTCTCGCTGGCGGTGGACGGGAAGACGCGCAGGCCTTCGGTCTCGTTTAGCTCGATCAGGAGCTCGCGGCGCAGGTACGGGTCCGCGGTGATCAGCGCGGCACGCGTGAGGTTGACGGTGCTCACCGTCTGCTGGGCGAGCTCGCGCGAGCGCGGCTCGCGCTCGTAAAGCCGGTAGATCTGGAAGGAAGCGAGTACCGCGGTGACGATAAGGGCCGCGATCAGGAGAAAGGATCGGGCAAGGAGGCTCACTTCGCTTCGATGTCAGGGACGAAGACGTAGCCGAAGCCCCATACGGTCTGGATATGCTTCGGCTTGGCAGGGTCGTCCTCGACGATCTTGCGCAGGCGCGAGATCTGGACGTCGATCGAGCGGTCGAAAACCTCGTACTCGCGTCCGCGCGCGAGCTCCATCAGCTTGTCGCGCGAAAGCGGCTGGCGCGGGTGCTGCACGAGGACCTTGAGCACCGAAAACTCGCCTGTGGTGAGCGCCACTTCCTTGCCGCCGCGCGTCAACGTGCGCGTGGCGAGATTGAGGGAAAAGTCGCCGAACTGGAACACCCCGCCGGCCGCCGGCGCACCGGGCGGTCCGGACGGCGTCTTGCGCCTTAGCACCGCCTTTACGCGTGCGAGGAGCTCCTTGGGATTGAAGGGCTTGGGCAGGTAGTCGTCGGCGCCCATCTCGAGCCCGACGATGCGATCAACATCGTCCCCCTTGGCGGTGAGCATGATGATCGCGGGCGCGGTGTCCTGCGCACGCAGGCGCCGGCAGATGGCGAGCCCGTCCTCGCCCGGCAGCATCAGGTCGAGCACCACAAGGTCGTAGCGCTCGCGCGCGAGCTGCTTGTCCATTCCGGGGGCGTCGGGCACCGCCTTCACCTCGTAGCCTTCGCCGCCGAGGAAGCGCACGAGGAGATCGCGATGGCGGTGGTCGTCGTCGACCACGAGGATGCGGGTCTTCAATTCGGGCATGGGCAATACAATGTTACAAAAGGACAACCCATCGCAAGCTGCCCGCGCGTAACATTCGCCCCCATGCTGCTGCGACTCGCGCTGGCGCTCGTCATTTCACTGAACGCGTTCCCGGCGCAAGCGCAGGGGGGCAAGCGCTACGAGCGCGATCGCCAGATGAGCCAGGAAGAACGCCAGCGCATGCGCGAGGACGTGCGCGAGGCGTATCGCGATCGCGAGCGTTCGGAGCGTCCGAGTCAGTCCGGACAACGGCAGGCGCGCCAGCAGCAGATGTCGGCCGAGGAGCGCGGCAAGCTGCGCCGTGACATCGAGGACGCGAACCGCAGCCTAAAGCGCTAGCCTTCCGGCTTCGTCGGGGTCGTTCGCTGCGGGCCCCGAGGAATAGAACCGGCAGCAGTTCTTGCCCGCCTGCTTCGCTGCGTACATCGCGGAATCGGCGTGCTTCACAAGCGCAAAAGCGTCCACCGCGTCGTCCGGGAACAGGCTGATGCCGAGGCTCGCCGTCACGGTGGCCTGAGCTTCGGGCAGCACGTAAGGGCGCAGCGTCTCGGCGAGCAGCTTGTTCGCCACGCGCTCGGCCGGCTGCGCGTCGCCAATTTCCTCGAGCACGACGACAAACTCATCGCCGCCGAGACGCGCGACCATGTCGCTCGCGCGCAGATTGTCGCGCAGGCGACCGGCGAGCTCGATGAGGAGCGCGTCGCCCGCATCGTGACCATGCGCATCGTTGATCTGCTTGAAGCCGTCGAGGTCGAGAAATATCACCGCGACCTTGGAGCCCCGCCGGCGCGCGCGCGCCACCGCCTGGTCGAGCGCCGGCATGAGGCTGGTGCGGTTGGCGAGGCCGGTCAGGGGATCGGAATAGGCGAGCGAGGCGATGCGCTCGCGCGCACGAGCGATGTCGGTGATGTCACGACCCATGCCGCGATAGCCGGTAAAGCTGCCGTCGGCCGCGAAGCGCGGGTCTCCGCTGATCGCGAGGTGGCGCACCACGCCGTCGGGCATGCGGCGCGCGAACTCAAAGTCCCGGAAAGGCCGGTGCGCCTCGAACTTCGCGCGCTGCGCAGTCCAGCCGGCCTCGTCGGGGCTTTCGCATGGCAGCCGCCAGGGCTCCTTGCCGACGACGCCGTGGCTCATTTCCGGCCAGAGGTAATCCGGGCCGTGCACTAGCTGCACGAAGCGGTGCGCGGCGTCGGTCTCCCAGAAGAAGTCCGACGACATCTGCGTGAGGCTGCGAAAGCGCGCTTCGCTCTCGCGCAGCGACGCCTCGGCCTGCTTTCGCTGGAAGAACTGGCCGACCTGGCTGCCGATCACGCGCGAGGCGGCGAGCAGGCGCTGGTCGGGCTCGCGCGCCTTGAGGCTCGAGAAGTTGAGCACCCCGACGATGCGTCCTTCGGCAACGACCGGGAAGACGAAACCGCCGAGCAGGCCGGTCCCTTGCCACACCTGGCGGTCGCGCACGCGCGGGTCGCGCGTGATGTCGTGCGACCACACCGGCTCGCCCGACTGCCACACCGTGCCGGTCAGGCCTTCGCCGGCGCGGAACACGAAGGAGCGCGAGCGCTCGATGAAAGGCTTGATCGAGGGATCGGCGATCGCCCAAGTGTCCTGGAAGCGCAAGAGCTCTCCATCCACGCGGAAATAGCGCCCGCAGGCGAAGCCCTCGCCTTCGCACACGGCGCGTATCACGCCCTTTAGCCCGCCGGCAGCGTCTTCCGCGGCGGCGAGAATGCGCGCGACTTCGTGCTCGAGCCGCAGCATCTGCTCGGCCCGCTTTTCCTCGGTGACGTCGCGTCCCACGCCTCGGTAGCCCGAGAAGACGCCGTCGGCGTCGAATACCGCTTCGCCGCTCACCGAGACATAGCGCAGCGAGCCGTCGGACATCGTGCGCCACATGAGGAGGTCATGGAACGGCTGGCGGGCCTCGAGGAGCGCGCGATGCGCCTGCCAGCCGCCTGCCACCTCAAGGCCGCTTTCCCAGCGGCGCGTGCCGATCAGCCGCCGCTGCAGGCCGATATCGCCGCCGGCGACGTGCCGGCCTTCGATGCGCGTGAAGCGAAATTCCGCGTCCTGCTCCCAGTACCAGTCGGAAGAGAGATGGGTAAGGGCGCGAAAGCGCGCTTCGCTCTCGCGCACTGCGTGCTCGGCATCGTTGCGGCTCAGAAACTGGCCGATCTGCGCGCCGATCGCACGGAGCGTTTGCCACAGGCGCGTATCGGGCTGGCGGATGCGGCGCGCGGCGAATTCCAGCACCGCGCTCACCTGAGCGCCGACCCGGATCGGAAACACCGCCGCGGCGCGCACGCCGGTGCTGGTAACCACCTGCTTGCGCAGGGCGGTTCCCTGCGCGCTGGTATCCGGAACCCAGACCGGCTCGCCGCTCTGCCAGGCGGTGCCGACCACGCCGGCGCCCGCAGCGATTTCGAGCTCGCGCGCGGCGTCGATGAAGCGCGCGGCCTCTGCATCGCCCGCATTGGCCCAGGCGGCGAAGCGCTCTAGCACGGCGCCCTGCGGGCGCCAGACGATCGCGCAGTCCCAGCGCAACGAATCGCAGATTGCTTCGAGAGCCGATTCGACCGCTTGCGGCGCGCTCGCGGCTTCTGCAAGGCGCAGTGTGACGGTATGGTCGAGCTTGAGCAGCTGCTGGATGTGCTTTTCTTTGGTGACGTCGCGGCCGATGCCGCGGTAGCCGGTGAAGCGGCCGCGGCCGTCGAAGAGCGGCTCGCCGCTCACGCTGATGTAGCGCCGGCCCCCGTCGGCGAGGTGGCGCCACATGAGGACATCGCGGAAGGGTTGGCGCGACTCGAGAACCGCGCGATGCGCGTCCCACCCGCCTTCGATTTCGACGCCGGTTTCCCAGCGGCGCTTGCCGAGGATGCGCTCGGCGATGTCGCGTTGTGCAGCCGGGTCGCCGCGCAACTCAACGCGCACGAAGCGCAGCTCCGCGTCCTGCTCCCAGTACCAGCCCGAGGTGAGACCGAGCAGCTCGGGCGTGCCTGCCGTCGGCCGCCGCGCGCTCGCGCGCTTTATTTTTGAGCGCTTTCTTGTTGGCGCCATGCCTCCAAACCTTCCCCTGCGCAAAGGCCTACTGGACGCTTATCTGGTAGTCCAGCGTTACGAGGTGGATTATCGAGTTGGCGTAGTAGGTTAGAAGCGGCATTTCTTCCGCACGGGCACAAAAAAGGCCGTCGCGTTCGTCGACCAGATGACGCAGCCGCAGCATGCGCAGGCCCACTGTCAGCGCATAGTCAAGATCACTGCGGGGAATGTACACATGCGCGCCGCTCGCCTCGAGCCGCGTGAGCAGGCTTGCCACTTCGCTCTTGAGCTCCAGCTCGGAAAGCGCGCGCTCGGGCCGGGCGACAAATACCGCGGCGATGAGCGGCACCGGGAGCACCGGTATGATGCGGCCGACGGCGTTCATGAGCTCTTTTCCCAGCGCGGCGACCGCGGCGCGCCGCTCCTCCGGCGTGAGCGCCTGAAAGTCGATCCCGCGGCTTCGCATGGAGAGGGGTGTGCCGAAATTCACGCAGGCGTAGCCGAAGCGATGCCACTCGCTGCGCAACATGAGGCGCACGTTGTGCAGCACGAAGCGCGTCGTATTCCACACCGCGACGCCGCGCCCGGCCTTACTGTCGCGGATCAGCGTGCGATCTTCGAGCACCCGGTCGTAGTTGAGGGCGAGCGGAACGAACACGAGATCGCGCTCGCCGTTCAGGCGATAGCCGCGCAACATGTAGTCGAGGACGCCAAGCTTGGGCTCGCGCATGCGCCCGTCGCGCGTGAGGCCGCCTTCCGGGAATACTGCCTGCGGGACGCCCGCTTCGGTCGCCATGGCGATGTAACGCTCCAGCACCCGGCGGTAGAGCTCGTCGCGTGAGTTGCGGCGCACGAAGTAGGCGCCCATGGCGCGAATGAGCGCGGAAAGCGGCCAGATGCGCGCCCATTCGCCCACCGCGTAGGACAGCGCCGCCTGGTCCGCGGCAAGAAAACCGGCCAGGATGTAATCCATGTTCGAACGGTGGTTCATGACGCACACCACGGTGGCATTCGAGTCGATGCGCTCGAGGCCTTCGGAATCGACGTAGCCGATGCGCACGCGATAGAGAAGCCGCGCGATGCGGCGTCCGAGCCAGTAGCCGGTGCGGAAGTAGAGGTAAGCATTGAAGGCCGGCACGATTTCGCGTGCGTATCTCTCGACTCTCTTGAGGACCGCCGGAACCGGCACGCGATTTTGCCGCGCGTACTCGTCGACAGCTTGCTGCACCTTCGGGTCAGTGAGGAGGCGATGAACGAGCGCCTGGCGGCGCGTGCGCTGGAAAGGGCGGATGCCGATGCGAAGCCGCGACGACATGTCGTCGATGACGCGGTTCGCGGGATGCGTGAGCATCCAGCGAAGCGCCGGCATGAGGACGTGTTCGTACACGGCCCAGAGCGCGAAGAGGCCGGCCGCGAGCGCGAGCCACAGGGGCAGTGCGACGGTCTCGCTCATCGGCGCTCGCGCGAGAAAAGATACAGGCCGCTTGCGATCACGATCGTGGCCCCGGTCCACAAGCCCGGGCTCGGCACGTCGCCGAAAACGACATAGCCGAAGACAGCCATGTAGATCACCTGCTGATAAAGGAATGGCGCGATCACGCTGGAAGGAGCATATCGGTGCGCGAGCGCAAGCAGGTAGTGGCCGAAGCCGCCCAGCACGCCGAGCAGGCAGGCGACGGTCCATTCGAGCCAGCCGCTCGGCGATTCCCAGGCCGCGAACGCGAATGGGGCGAGGCCGATGGCGGCGCCGAGCGCCGGCAGGTACTGGATCGTCTCGGGCGAGTCGTAAGCCGCAAGCCGGCGCGTCATCATGAGGAACACGGCGTAGAGGATGGCGTTCACCACTGAGGCGAGCATCGCCGGATGGAACTCCGCCCCCCACGGGCGGATGATGATGAGCACGCCGGCGAACCCGGCCACGATGGCGATCCAGCGCCCGAGGTCGAGCCGCTCGTTGAAGATGAGAGCGCTCGCCATGGCGATCATGATCGGCACCGAGAAGAAGATCGACGCGGTCACGGTGAGCTGCAGGTATTGCAGCGCCCAGAAATTGATCCCCGTCATCGCCATGAACATGAGCGCGCGCACGACATGCCAGCGCATGTGATTCGTCCTGAAGAGTGCTCTCCCTTTGATGGGCAGCAGCACCGCGCCGCCGAAAAGCGCGTGCGTCACAAAGCGCAGCCAGACCACCATGAGGACCGGCATGCTGCCGACCAGCCACTTCGCGCTGCCGTCGAGCAGCGAGAAGAAGAGGTAGCACAGCGACACCAGCCCGATGCCGGTTAGGCGGTTGCGGGCGCTGTCGGCGTACAGCAAGGACTACTGCGGCTCGGGGCCGAGCCCGGAGCGATACGCCTCGAGCGGAAAATCGCTGCCGTCGTCGTTCTCGAGGCGCCAGCCCTCGGCCTTGAGATTCTCCAGTAGCTTCAGCACGAGCCCGCAGGAGAGCCAGACGGCATGGAACGAGTCGGCGCCGCGCACATCGTCGATGCGCGCTTTCAGCGGCGCGATCGAGATCTGGCAAGCCCAGCGGCCATCGCGCTCCTCGCGCGGCCGGCCGATCTCGGCGCGCAGCTCGATGCGCTCGCCTTCGGGCCGCACGCCCACCACCTCGAGCTTGGCGATCAGGTTCTTCACCAGGGAATCTCCGTGCCATCGTGGGACAGGAACCGCCCGGAATCGCGCGGCGTCAGCCCCTCAATCACCTTACGCAGTCCGCGCACGGACGCCTCCGGAGACAACGGCGCGCCTGCGCCGCCCATGTCGGTGCGGACCCAGCCCGGGCTTACTGCGACCACGATGATTGCCTTCGACGCGAGCGTCGCGGCGAGGCCTTTGGCGAGCATGTTGAGCGCCGCCTTGCTGGTGGAATACGGAAGCGTCATGCCGCTCGACTCGCCGATCGAGCCGAGACGGCTCGACATCAGGGCGATCGTCTTGCGCTCGCTCGCGGCGACATGGTCGACGAGCGCCTCCGCGAGCGCTGCGGGACCGAGCAGATTTACGCGCAGCACTTCTTCCCACGACTGGAAATCGAACGATCCGATCGCCATGCCACGCTTGCCACTGATCCCGGCGTTGCAGAAGAGAAGGTCGATCGGCTTGTCGTGCAGCTTCGCCGCGTAGCGGCGAATTTGCGCCACATCGTTCATGTCCATGTCGCGGCGCTCGGTGCCGATCACCTGCCACCGATCGGCGGCGTACTGACGCACGAGCTCCTTGCCCAGGCCGCGGCTTGTCCCCGTGATCAGAGCTGTGGGCATCGGAGGATCAAGCTCACTCGATGATGCGATCCGCGCGCAGCATCACGCTCGGCGGTATCGCTAGCCCAAGCGCCCGCGCGGTGCGCAGGTTCACTACGAGGGTCAACTTGGCCGGACGTTCCACGGGAAGGTCGCCTGCGTTAATTCCTTCTAGTACTTTCACCACCGCGCGCGCGGCCTGACGGGCGACTTCCGTGTCGCTCGCACCGTAGCTCAGCAGTGCGTCCTGCGTGCTCGGTGAATGAGCAAAAAGAATCGTAGGTCGCCGCCTGGCATTCGCCGCGGCGATCATGGCTTCGTAATGGCCCGTGGTTACCCCTCCGGGTATGCCGAGGACTGCATCGACGTCGTCGAGCTTCTTAAGTCCCTCGTCGATGTCTTTTCGGTCGCGAACTTGGACCTCGACCAGGGTAAGTCCGAGGATGTCAGCCGCGGCGCGGGCGGCTTGGGCGCCCTGACGAGGGGACGAGTCCCGCGGGTCGTAAAGGACGAGGACGCGCCGCAACCCGGGCGCGAGGTCGCGCAGCAGTTCCAGGCGCTTCGCGGAGAGCTCCGGATATTCGAAGGTGAGCGCTGTCATGTTGCTGCCCGGTCGCGCCAGGCTTTGCACCACGCCTGCAGCTACGGGGTCGCCCGGGGTAATGAATACGATGGGCAGCGAGGCGCTCTGATGCCGCGCCCTCCTTGCCAGATTCGAGCCAATCGCGAAAAGCACCGCAAGGCGCTGCCCGGCGAGCTTTTCCAGTGTGGCAAGCGCGGGACCGTCGTCGCCACGCGGTACGCGCATTTCGACGATCTCGATCCGAGCGGAGGCATAGCCTTGCTCGAGCAGTCCCTGCTTGAGCCCATCTGCAATCTGGGAGAACCGGGGTTCCTCGTCGGGACCGAGTAACCCGACGCGTACGCTGTTCTGCGACGAAGCAGGAGCCGCGAGCGCCAGCATCAGCACGCATGCGGCGATGAGGTGGTTCACAGGGCCGCCACAACGGCCGCGGTCACGTCGCCTGTACGCGCGCTGCCGCCCAGGTCTGGCGTAAAGACCTTCTTCGCCGTTACCGCTTCGATGGCTCTCATGAGCCGCGCCGCGGCTTTCACCTCGCCGAGGTGCTCGAGCATCAGCGCGCCGGTCCAGAATGTCGCGATCGGGTTGGCGACGCCCTTGCCGGTGATGTCGAACGCGGAGCCGTGGATCGGCTCGAACATCGACGGGAACTTGCGCTCGGGGTTCAGGTTCGCCGTCGGCGCGATGCCGAGCGAGCCCGAGAGCGCGGCCGCCAGATCGGACAGGATATCCGCGTGAAGGTTGGACGCGACCACCGTATCGATCGCCGCGGGCTTCAGCACCATGCGCGTCGTCATCGCGTCCACGAGGATGCGCTCGGTCTTCACGTCGGGAAAATCCTGCGCCACCTCGTAGAACAATTCGTCCCACAGCACCATGCCGTGGCGCTGCGCGTTCGACTTGGTGACAAGCGTGAGATGCTTGCGCGGCCTTTTGCGCGCCAGCTGGAACGCGAAGCGGTGCACACGCTCGACGCCCCTGCGGGTGAACACCGAGGTCTCGGTCGCGACCTCCTCGGGCAACCCCTGGTGCACGCGCCCGCCCGAGCCGGAATACTCACCTTCGGTGTTTTCGCGAACGATCACCCAGTCGATGTCCTTGCCGTTCGCGAGCGGAGAGGTAATCCCGGGCAGGACCCGCGAAGGCCGCACGTTGGCATACTGGTCGAAACCCTGACAGATCGGCAGACGCAGACCCCACAGCGAGAGATGATCGGGAACGTCCGGCGCGCCGACCGCGCCGAAGAAGATGGCGTCGAAGCGCTTCAGCTTCTCCAGCCCACCCTCCGGAATGTAGCGCCCGGTCTCCACGTATCGCTTCGAGCTCCAGTCGAAATGCTCGAACTCGAGCCGGAAACCGTCTTCCAGCATTTTCAGAACCTCGATTCCGGCGGGAATGACTTCGTTGCCGATCCCGTCGCCGGGAATGGAAGCGATCTTGTAGGTGTTCACGGATTTCGATGAGCTTGCGAAGGCAAGGCGCATCTTATCTTGCGGTGCTGCTTGCCGCGGCTTGCGGCGGCGGCGACGACGCGCCTCCCGGAGCGCCGCAGCCTCCGCCGGTGCTGAGGGTCGCGCGCGTCTTCCCGAATCTGACCTTCTCCCAGCCGATCGCCTTGCTGCAGGCGCCGAACGATGCGTCGCGGTGGTTCGTCGTCGAGCAGGCCGGCATCGTGCGCGTATTCAGCAACGATCCGCAAGCGACGAGCTCCACGGTTTTCGCCGACATCAGTTCTCGGGTGCTCGCGGGCGGGGAGCTCGGGCTACTCGGGATGGCGTTCCATCCGGACTTCCCGACGGACCCGCGCGTGTTTCTGAACTATACGAATGGCGATTCCGGTTTGGTCACCCGTATCTCGGAGTTCAGGCTCGGCGGGAGCGGTAATCTCGATACGGCACCGGCCAACGAGCGGGTGCTACTGACAATCAACCAGCCGGAGGCCAATCACAACGGCGGGCACCTCGCTTTCGGCCCCGATGGGTTTCTCTACATCGGCATGGGCGACGGCGGCGGCGCCAACGATCAGCACGGCGCGATCGGCAACGCGCAGCTCATGACAACCCTTCTTGGAAAGATGCTGCGCATCGATGTGACCCCCGCTTCGGGATACGACATCCCGCCCGACAACCCATTCGAAGGTAATGCGACGTGCCACCTCAACGGCACCGGCACTAGCCCGTGCCCCGAGATCTACGCCTCCGGTTTTCGCAATCCTTGGCGCTGGAGCTTCGATCGAGAGACCGACGTCCTCTGGCTCGGCGACGTTGGCCAAGGCGCGCTCGAGGAGATCGATCGAGTTACCTTGCGAGGCAACTACGGCTGGCGCTGCTTCGAAGGAGCTAGTCCCACAGGCTTTCCTTGTGGCAGCGAAGCGCCGCTCCTCCCCCCGATAGCGGAATACGGGCGGAGCGAAGGCGCGGCTGTGACCGGCGGATACGTTTACCGGGGCTCCGCCATCCCGGGTTTGCAAGGGCGCTACGTGTTCGGCGATTTCGTTTCCGGGCAGCTGTGGCATATCGCGGCGGATACGCAGCCGACGCTGCGCATGAGCACCGGCTTTCAATCCGGACTCAACATCTCGTCCTTCGCCGAGGACCTTGCGGGGGAGCTGTATGTTGTGGACTACGGCGGCGGCTTGTACCGCCTGACGGGGAACTGATGAAAACCATGACGATTTTGGGCGCGCTCGCTCTTTCGTCGGCCGCGTTTTCAGCCGACATCGACCGCACGATCGCCGATTTCAGAACTCCGGCCGAGATTCGCTGGGTGCGCAATCCCGCCGGGACGAACGAGCAGGCGATCCTGTTTGGCGATCCCTCGAAGCCGGGGCCCTACGTCGCGCGCATCAAATGGCTGCCCGGAAACATGAGCCGACCGCATTTCCATCCGAACGACCGGTTCTTCGCGGTGATCTCCGGAACCTGGTGGATGGGGACCGGAGAGAAGTTCGATCCGGCGAGCACGGTGCCCGTACCCGCCGGCAGCTACGTCATCCACTACGCCAACAAGATCCACTACGACGGCGCGAAGGACGAGGAAGTGGTGATCCAGGTCTGGGGCATGGGCCCCGCGACCGCTACGCCGGCGGAGAAGAAATAGCTTAGGCCGCGACCGGCGAGGCGCTGCGCACCGCTTCGGCAATCGCGGCGCCGACCTCGGAAGTACTCGCCTTGCCTTTCATGTCGGGCGTATGCGGGCCGTCGATGATGACCTGCTCGATGGCACGCACGACGTCGGCCGCGGCCGCGGCATGGCCGAGGTGCTCGAGCATCAGCGCGCCGGACCAAATCTGCGCGATCGGATTGGCGATCTTCTTGCCCGCGATGTCCGGCGCCGAGCCGTGCACCGGCTCGAAGATCGACGGTGCCGTGCGCTCGGGGTTGATATTGCCGGAAGCCGCGATGCCGATCGTTCCCGCCGTGGCCGGACCGAGGTCCGACAGGATGTCGCCGAAGAGGTTCGAGGCCACGATGACGTCGAAGCGATCGGGGTTGAGCACCATCTGGATGGTCAGACCGTCGACATGGTACTGGTCGGTGCGCACGTCCGGATACTTCTTCCTCATCTCGGCGAAGCGCTCGTCCCAGTACGGCATGGTGATGGTGATGCCGTTCGACTTGGTGCACGACGTGAGGTGTTTCTTGCGCGTGCGCGCGAGTTCGAACGAATACTTCATGATGCGGTCGACGCCCTTGCGCGAGAAAACGGCCGACTGCGTCACGACCTCGGCCGGCGTGCCCTCGAACATGCGGCCGCCGACGTTGCCGTACTCGCCTTCGGTGTTCTCGCGGATGACGACGTAGTCGATGTCGCCGGGTTTGCGCCCGGCGAGCGGGCAGGGCAGGCCCTTGAAGAGGCGCACCGGGCGCAGGTTCACGTAAAGATCGAACCAGCGCCGGAAGTTGATGAGCAGCCCCCACGCCGAGATGTGGTCGGGCACGATCGCGGGATTGCCGGCGGCGCCGAAATAGACGGCGTCGAACTTGCGCAGGATGTCGGGCGCGTCGTCGGGGCACATCTTGCCGTGCGCCTTGTACCAGTCGCAGCTCCACGGAAACTCCTGCCAGTTGAAGCGCACGCCGTGCCGCGCGCCGACCGCTTCGAGCACGCGCACGCCTTCGGGCATCACTTCGCGCCCGATGCCATCGCCAGGGATGACCGCAATCGTGTGTTCTTTCATGAAGGCCAGTATATAGAATCGGCGCATGCGCTTCGCGGCGATCGAGACGTCCACGGAGTGGTGCTCGGTCGCGGTGTGGGACGAAGGCGAGACGCGCGCGCTCGAGCGCCGCGCCGGCCACCGCCATTCCGAGTTCGCGCTGCCAATGCTCGAAAAATTGCTGCGGGGACAATCGATTGACGCGGTCGCGTTCGGTGCCGGTCCGGGCGCGTTCACGGGCCTGCGCATTGCATGCGCACTCGCTCAGGGCTTGGCATTCGCTCGCAATCTGCCGGTGCTCGGCGTGCCGACGCTGGAGGCGCTCGCGCAGGAAAGCGGCGCTGAGCGCGTGGTGGCATGCCTCGATGCGCGCATGCGCGAGGTGTACTATGCGGCGCTTGAAAAGCGCGGCGAGCGCTGGCAAGAGCTAATCGCACCGCAATGCGTACCGCCGCACTCGGCGCCGCGTCCGCCGGGCGAAGGCTGGATCGGTTGTGGAAACGGCTTCGCGGTTTACGGAAACATGGGGCTCAGTAAGGTATTTCCCGAAGTGCACCCTACCGCGCTCGCGGTGGCGCAGCTTGCCGCACCGAAGCTCGCCGCGGGCGAGGGCGTGGACGCGGCGCTCGCAACGCCGATCTATCTGCGCGACAAAGTGGCTTTTACGAAGGAAGAGCTTGAGCGCCGTCCTTAAGGACCTGCCGCAACTGGCGGCGATGAGCGAGCGCGATCTCGACGAGGTGATGACGATCGAGAACGCGATCTACACGCATCCATGGACCCGCGGCAACTTCGCCGATTCGTTGCGCGCCGGCTACGCATGCCGCGTGCTGCGCCTGGGCGGCGAGCTCATCGGCTATTTCGTGCTCATGGTGGGCGCCGGCGAAGCGCACCTGCTGAATCTTTCGGTGAGCGCCGCGCACCAGCGCCGCGGCCACGGCAGCATGCTGCTGCACGAAGCCGCCGCCATGGCGAAGAAACTCGGCGCGCGCAGCCTCTTCCTTGAAGTGCGGCCGAGCAACCGCAGTGCGCAGGCTCTGTACACGCGCTTCGGCTTCCACAAAGCCGGCGTGCGCCGCGCCTATTACCCCGCGCGCGCGGGGCGCGAAGACGCGCTCGTCCTGACGCTGCCTTTGCCGTGAGCCGGCGCGAGGAGATGCTCGCCGAAATGGGCCTCGCGCCCGTCTGGCGGTTGAAGAACCGGGAAACCAAGGGATGGATCCCGCTGAGAGCGACGGTATCGGGATGCACGAAGTGCGCGCTGCACCAGACGCGCACGCAGACCGTGTTCGGCGTCGGCGATGAGAACGCGGACTGGATGCTCATCGGCGAAGCGCCCGGCGCGGAGGAGGACCGTCTCGGCGATCCCTTCGTCGGTCAGGCGGGCAAGCTCCTCGACAGCATGCTCGCCGCAATCGGGCTTTCTCGGCAGGAGAACGTCTACATCGCCAACGTCCTCAAGTGTCGGCCGCCGGGGAACCGTAACCCGAGCCCGGAGGAAGTGGCGCAGTGTTCGCCGCATCTCCTGCAGCAGATCGAGCTCGTGAAGCCCAAGCTGATCCTCGCCATGGGCCGCTTCGCCGCGCAGACGTTGCTCAAGACCGACGCCTCGATCTCGAGCCTGCGCGGTCGCGTGCATCGCTATGCCGGCTTGCCGCTCATCGTGACCTACCACCCCGCCTATCTGCTGCGCACGCTCGAAGACAAGGCGAAAGCCTGGGAAGACCTCGTATTCGCACGTAAGACGATGCAGGGGCTATAGCGCTTTAGTCGCGGACCTTGTGCGGGTCCTCGGCGCGTGCGAAGGCAAGCAGTCGGTCGACCTCCGCGCGATGAATGCGCCGGTTTCGCCAGTACCACGCCTGCACCACGGCCATCGTGCCGGCGACGAAGAGGCCGAATACCAGGATCACGAAGTAGATCGAATAGCCGACGTTCAAAAGCAGGGAGTAGAGCGCGATCATCACCAGAATGGAGCAGTTCTCGTTGAAGTTCTGCACCGCGATGGAGCGGCCGGCGCCGACCAGGTGATGGCCGCGATGCTGGAGCAGCGCGTTCATCGGCACCACGAAGAAGCCGGCGAGGCCGCCGATCAGCACCATGAGCGAGACCGCGAGCCAGACGTGCTTCACAAAGATCATGGCGATTACGATCACCCCCATCGCGATGCCGAGCGGAATCACGCGCACCGAGCGGTCGAGGGCCACCCAGACCGACGCCAGCACGGCACCCACGGCGATGCCGAGCGCCGTCACGCCTTGCAGGATCGCCGCCTTCGAAAGGTCGAAGCCCAGGGCGGCGCGCGCCCATTCGATGACGATGAATTGCAGCGTCGCACCCGCGCCCCAGAAAAGCGTGGTCACTGCGAGCGAAATCTGCCCGAGCCGGTCGCGCCACAGGTGGCCAACGCAGCGCGCGAAGTCTTTGAGCGTGTCGACTGGATCGGGCGGAAGCTTCTTCAGCGGTACGCCGGTCTTCGGCACTTCGAGATTGAAAAGCGCGGCGATGGCGTAGACGACCACGATGATGGCGATGGCCACCTCGGCTGCGGTGTCGATCGACGTTTCGATGAGCGGCATGTCGAAATGCAGCAGCACCCCGGATACGCGCACATGGATCAGCAAGCCGCCCAGCATGGTGCCGAGAATGATCGACGCCACGGTCAGTCCTTCGATCCACCCGTTCGCAACCACGAGCTGCCGGTGCGGCAGGTATTCGGTGAGGATTCCGTACTTCGCCGGAGAATACGCGGCGGCGCCCAGGCCGACGATCGCGTACGCGATGAGCGGATCCAGGCCGAGAAGCATTGCCACGCAGCCGACGATCTTGATCGTGTTCGCGATGAACATCACCTGGCCTTTCGGCAGGCGATCGGCGAACGCGCCGACGTAGGGCGCGAGCGCCACATAGGAGACGACGAAGAAAAACTTAAGGTAGGGCGTGAGCCACGACGGCGCATCGGCCTGGATGAGCAGCGCGATCGCGGCGACGAGCAGGGCATTGTCGGCGAGCGACGAAAAAAACTGCGCCGCCATGATGATGTAAAAGCCGTAATTCAAAAGACGTGGGCCTTCCTCCGGAGGTTGGCTTTGTTGTTGTTTCTTCTTGCGCCGCGGCGCTTTATAGCACAATAAGCTTTCATGCCCCGGCCGATCCGCGCGACGATCTCCCGAGCCGCGCTAGCACATAATTTGACGGTCGCGAAGCGCCACGCCGGCCGCGCGAAAGTCTGGGCGGTCACCAAAGCGAACGCGTACGGCCACGGCATCGAGCGCGCGGCGCGCGCCTTCGAAGCCGCCGACGGCTTCGCGGTGCTCGATTTCGCCGAGGCGGAGCGCCTTCGTCATGCGGGCGTGAAGAAACCGGTCCTGATGCTCGAAGGGTTCTTCGAGCCCGCGGACATCGAGCTCCTTTCCCGGCATGCGCTCACGCCGGTGATCCACAGCGCGGAGCAGGTGAAGATGCTGGCGGGCGCGCGGCTTGCCGAGGGACTTGATCTTTATCTGAAGGTAAATAGCGGCATGAACCGCCTCGGCTTCGCCGAGGCCGAGCTGGGCGCAGCGTACAAGGCGCTGCGCGCGCACCCGAAGGTGCGCCGGATCACGTTCATGACGCACTTCGCCGACGCCGATGGCGCGAGCGGCGTCGCGGCGCAGCTCGCGTCGTTCGAGGCGCTCACGCGGCGGTTCGACGTGCAGGCGCGCTGTTTTGCGAAGTCCGCCGCGCTCATCCGCTTCCCGGAGGCGCGCGCGGACTGGGTACGGCCGGGCATCATGCTGTACGGCGGCTCGCCGTTTGCAGACCTCAGCGCTGAAGAGCTCGGCCTCAAGCCGGCGATGACCCTGACCTCGCAGATCATCGGCATCCAGAAGCTAGAGCGCGGCGAGCGCATCGGCTACGGCTTTGCCTACGAGGCGACGGGTCCGATGACGGTCGCGATCGTCGCCTGCGGCTACGCCGACGGGTATCCGCGCCACGCCCCGACCGGGACGCCGGTGCTCGTCAACGGAACGCGCGCGCGGCTCGTTGGCCGGGTATCGATGGACATGATCAGCGTCGATGTTTCGGACCTCAGGGATGCGCGCATCGGCATTCCGGTCACGCTGTGGGGCGAAGGTTTGCCGGCCGACGAGGTCGGCGCGGCGGCGGGGACGCTGAGCTATGAGCTCTTCACCAAGCTCACTGCACGCGTTCCGGTGGTCGAGACGTGAAAAGGGCGAAGACCGCGTACGTGTGTTCGGAATGCGGCGCGAGCGCGCTGCAGTGGTTCGGATCGTGTCCGTCCTGCGGAGCCGCGGGCAGCCTGACCGAGACGATCGCCGAGCGCGGCTCGCGGCCTGTTCGCTCCAGCTCGCCCGCCGTCGCGCTTGCCGACGTGCAACCTAGAGATCTGGAGCGCATCGCCACGGGGATCGGCGAGCTCGACCGCGCGCTCGGCGGTGGTCTCGTGCCGGGCCAGGTCGCGCTTCTGGGAGGCGATCCCGGCATCGGCAAGTCCACGCTGCTTCTGCAGGCGCTCAGCACGTTCTCCGGCGAAGTGCTGTACCTGACCGGCGAGGAGTCGGTCGAGCAGGTGGCGCTGCGCGCGCGGCGGCTGGGACTCGAAGCCGCCGGCGTGCGGCTCCTCGCCGAGACGCAGCTCGAGCGCGTGCTCGGCGCGCTCGAATCCGCGCGCGTGCGCGTCGCCGTGATCGATTCGATCCAGACGCTGTGGTCGGAAAATCTGCAATCGGCGCCGGGCTCGGTCGCACAGGTGCGCGAATGCGCTGCGCAGCTCACGCGCCACGCCAAGCGCACCGGCACGGCGCTTTTCATCGTCGGGCATGTCACGAAGGAAGGAGCGATTGCCGGTCCGCGCGTGCTCGAGCATATCGTCGACACGGTGCTCTACTTCGAAGGCGACCCGCACTCGGCGTTCCGGCTGGTGCGCGCGGCAAAGAACCGCTTCGGCGCCGTGAACGAGCTGGGCGTCTTTGCGATGACGGAGAAAGGCCTGCGCGGTGTGGCGAACCCGTCGGCGCTCTTCCTCTCGCAGCACCCGCGCGCCGTGCCCGGCTCGTGCGTGCTCGCGACGCTGGAGGGGACGCGACCGCTTCTCGTTGAAATCCAGGCCCTCGTCGATCCGGCGCACACGCCGAATGCGCGCCGGCTGTCGGTCGGCCTCGAGGCGAACCGGCTCGCCATGCTGCTCGCGGTCCTGCATCGTCACGCCGGCGTGGCGATGTGGGAGCAGGATGTTTTCGTGAACGCGGTCGGCGGCGTGCGCATCGGCGAGCCTGCGGCTGATCTCGCTGTCTGCCTGGCTACGGTTTCTTCTTTTACCGATCGCCCGATTCCGGCGAAGGTCGTCGCCTTTGGCGAGATCGGTCTCGCCGGTGAAGTCCGCCCGGCGAGCCGAGGCCAGGAGCGCCTCAAAGAAGCGGCAAAGCTCGGCTTCGAGAAAGCGATCGTGCCGAAAGCGAATCAACCGAAGGCGAAGATCCCGGGTCTGGAAACGATCGCGGTGGAAAGGATCGACCAGGCAGTCCGCGTCCTGCGCGAGCTCTGACGCTAGAGCAGCGCGCGGGCGGCGCGGATGCCGCTGCGCACGGCGGCTTCGATCGTCGGCGGGTATTCCGGATCGGTGTAATCGCCCGCGAGAACCACTCCACCGCACTGCGGCCTCTTGAGCCCCGGTGTACAGCTGATCGTGGCGCGCTTTTCAGCGATGACGCGCGTCCACAGGGGATCCGGAAGGCCGGGGAAGGCGTGGCGCAGCTCGTCATCGCAGGCGCGCGCAAGCTGGTCCTGGTTCAGCTCCTGGTGCTCGCCCTGTGCGCTGATCACGCACACAAGGCAGCCTTTTTCACCGAGCAGCGCGCCGCGGTCGAACACCCATTGCACATGGCCCTCGGCCATCCCGACCATGGCATGGCCTAGCCGGGTGAACTGCGGGTACTGCAGATAGCAGGTGTAGATCGGCTGGTAGGCGTACTCGACGCTGATCTCGGGCAAGAGGGTCTTCAACTGGTGCGGACCGACCGCCACGATGATCCGGGAAAACTCCTTGAGGGCGGAGAGCTCGCGCACCGTTTGCCCGCAGAGCACCCGGCCGCCGTGCGCACGCACGAACTCGGCCGCAGGCTCGGGAAAAAGACGTGAAAGATCCAGCCGCGGAAGGAGCAGGTCCGAAGCGCCCGCAGCGCCGCCGAGCGTGTCGCGCAGCACGGCCAGGAATACGTTCGCCGAAGCGTGCTCGATCGGCGTGTTGAGCGCCGATACGCAAAGGGGGGTCCAAACATAGCGCAGCATGGCGCCGCGCTGCTCGAAGCGCTCCAAGAGCTCGCGCACCGTGATGTCTCGCACCAGTCGCCATCCATACCTTCGCATCGCGGCCATGAACGCGAACGCGCGCACGCGCTCGCGGAACGGCACGCCGCGCGCGCGCAGCAGGCCGCGGAAGACCAAGCCGTTCGTGTAGCGAAGCTCGAGCGGCAGGCGTAGCAGCGCATTGGGCGGCACGCCCACCACGCGAAGCAGACGCAAGAACTCCGTGTACGCGCCGACGAAGATGTGCTGGCCGTTGTCGAGCTCGCGCCCCTGGCTCAGGACGCGCCGCGCGCGTCCGCCAGGAACCGGGCCCGACTCGAAAACGGTGACGGGAATTCCGCGCTCGGCGAGCGTCACCGCGGCCGCCATGCCGGCGTAGCCCGCACCAACGATTGCTACGCCGCGATCCAGGTTCTCCACGCGATCCAGAACTTGCGCAGCGGGGTGAGGGATGTTCTTTGCGTCAGCACGCGAAATCCGTCGTGCTCGATCTCCTCGAGCAGCGTGCGGTAGATCGCCGCCATGATGAGCCCCGGGCGCTGGGCCTTGCGGTCGGACGCGGGCAGGGCGTCCATCGCCTTCTTATAGTGATGGCGGGCGCGCCCGGCCTCGAAGGCCATCAGCGCCCGGAACTGCGCACTCTCCCGCCTCTGGAGGATATCGGCCGCCGGAACCTCGAACTGCTTCATATCTGCCATCGGTACGTAGATGCGGTTCTTGCGCGCATCCTCGCCGACGTCGCGGATGATGTTGGTGAGCTGGAATGCGATACCGAGCTCGCGCGCGTAGTCGAGCGTGCGCGCCTCCCGATAGCCAAAGATGTTCGCGGCGAGCAGCCCCACGACGCCCGCGACCCGGTAGCAGTAACGTTCGAGCCCGGGC
>JAICPQ010000255.1 GCA_025929745.1 Burkholderiales bacterium
GCACCGAGACGGTCGGCTTGGCGAAGAACTCGTCCGCGACGCGCTCGAATTCGTCCGGCGGCAGAAAGCCGGTCGCCGAACGGTCGTTCTCGCCCAGCTCGGCCACTTCCGCAAATGCGACGCCCACGTGCTCGGAAAGAATGGTTGCGCCATCGATCGCCTTCTGCTCGGTGCTGCAGTAGATCGACGTGATGTCGCCCACCCATGGCTGCCGCAAGCCAGCGCGCATGCGGCGCCTACCGAGCTCGGAGAGCGGCCACCGGGGCACCGGCACGTCGCGGCTCACCACGACGTTCGGATGCGTGATGAAGTAAAAGCTACTCGCCTTCGTCGGGAAACTCGCCGGCGATGGCTTCGAGAAGGTCGGTGCGCGTCACGACGCCCTGGAAACGTCCTTGTTCGTCAACCACAATCGCGAGCTCGGTCGTAGTGCGCTTGAAGCGGTTCAGCGTTGCGAGCACCGTATGGCGGAGCAATACGGTGCGCGCGGGGCGCAGGATGCTCTTGAGGTCGATCGGCTTGCCTTCGACGCAGAGCGCGAGCACGTCCTCTTTGCGGATGATGCCGATCACATTGTCCGGCGAGCCATCGAGCACCGGCATCTCGCGATGGGGGCTTCCGCGCATTTTCGCGAGGACGTCCTGCTCCTTAAGGTCCAGCGAGTGGACGGCGTCGCGCGGCGTCATGATGGAGCGCACCTCGCGCTCGCCCAGAGTAAGGACCCCGCCGACCATGCCGCGCTCCTCGGGGCCGAATACCTTGCCTTCCGGGATGGCGAGGGCCGGAAGCGGCACGCCGCCGAGGAACCTGAGCACAGCGTCGGTAATCTGCTGGCGCGAACTCATGCCGGACGCCGCGGCCTGGCGCCGCCCGCGCGCGGCGAGCTGATTCAGAATCTCGATCAGCACCGAAAACCCGATCGCGGCATACACATAGCCCTTCGGGATGTGGAAGCCGAAGCCGTCGACCACGAGCACCAGGCCGATCATCAGGAGGAACCCGAGGCACAGGATGATAAGTGTCGGGCGCGCGGTGATGAACCGCGTGAGCGGCTTGGAGGCAAAGAGCATCGCCGCGACGGCGATGATCACCGCGGCCATCATGACGGGCAGCTCGTCCACCATGCCGACGGCCGTGATGACCGAATCGAGCGAGAACACGATGTCGAGCACCACGATCTGCCCGATGATCGGCCAGAAGGCTGCATGCTTGGCCCCCTTGCCGTGCTTGTGGCCGCCCTCGAGCCTTTCGTGGATCTCGGTGGTCGCCTTGATGAGGAGGAACACGCCGCCGAGGATCAGGATCACGTCGCGCCAAGAGATCTCGAAACGCCAGAAGTTCAGGATGGGCGTGGTGAGGGACATCACCCATGTGATGCTCGCAAGCAGCCCCAGACGCATGACGAGCGCGAGCGAGAGGCCGACCACCCGGGCGCGGTCGCGCTGCTGCGGCGGCAGCTTGTCGGCCAGGATTGCTATGAAAATCAGGTTGTCAACGCCGAGGACGATCTCCAAAACGACGAGCGTGAGAAGCCCGACCCAGACGGCCGGATCAGAGATCCATTCCATGGATTACCTCGGTCGAGTAGTCGGCGCTTATACTATTTGAATGAAACTGACCGCGGAACAAATCCAGCGATTCGACAAGGACGGATATCTCTTCTTCCCGAGCCTTTTCACCCCGGAAGAGATCAAGGTCCTGACCGACGAAGTGCCTTCGCTCTATGCGCAGCGGCGGCCGGAGAACGTGCGCGAAAAGACCGGCGACGTCGTGCGCACGAACTTCGCCGCACACATGTACAGCTATCCGTTCGCCAAGCTCGCGCGTCATCCGCGCATGGTCGAGCCGATCAAGCAGCTTTTCGGCGAAGACGTGTACATGCACCAGTTCAAGATCAACGGCAAGGCTGCGTTCGACGGCGACGTCTGGCAATGGCATCAGGACTACGGCACCTGGCGCGCCGACGACCAGATGCCCGAGGCGCGCGCGATGAACGTCGCGATCTTCCTCGATGGAGTGAACGAGTTCAACGGTCCGCTCATGTTCATTCCGGGCAGCCACAAGCTCGGCGTACTGGACGCCGAACACGACGTGACCACGACGAGCTATCCGCTCTGGACCATCAACCACCAGACGATCGGCAAGCTGGTCGAGCGCGGCGGAATTGACGCGCCGAAAGGTCCGGCGGGCTCCATGATCCTTTTCCACGGCTGCCTGGTGCATGCCTCGACCTCGAATCTCTCGCCGTGGAACCGCGTGAGCGTGTATCTCTCACTCTGCGCCGTTTCGAATCACATCCGCCGCTTCAAGCGTCCCGGCTACATCGCGCATCGCGACTTCACGCCGATCCGCTCCCTGCCCGACGACTGCCTCGTCAAGCACTACGACGTGCCGCTGCCCTGGAAGGACGGCACACCTCCCGAGGAGCTCGAGGGCGTTTTGAAAGCGGCTTAGGGACGGACCCGGGGATGACCCCTCTATGAACCTCTACGCGAAGCTCCAGCAGCGCAAGGACAAGCCGCTGCGCATCGGCCTGATCGGCGCGGGCAAGTTCGCCGCGATGTACATCGCGCAGGTGCCGAAAACCCCAGGCGTGCATCTCGTCGGAATCGCCGACATTGCGCCGGATTACGCGAAGGGCAACCTCCAGCGCATAGGCTGGGCGCCCGAGCAGTACGGTGCGGCCTCGCTCGACGCTGCGCTCAAGGAAAAGAGAACGCACCTCGGCGACAACTGGGAAGCCCTGGTCGCGCATCCGGCGATCGACATCGTGATCGAAGCCACCGGAAATCCGCCCGCCGCGGTGGAGCATGCGCTGGCTGCTTTCAGGAACAAGAAGCATGTCGTCATGGTGACGGTGGAAGCCGATGCGTTCTGCGGGCCACTGCTCGCGAAGAAGGCGGCCGAAGCCGGCGTGGTGTACAGCCTTGCCTATGGCGACCAGCCGGCGCTGATCTGCGACCTCGTGGACTGGGCGCGCGCGGCCGGATTTCCGGTGGTTGCCGCCGGCCGGGGCCACAAATGGCTGCCGCACTATGCGAAGTCGACGCCCGATACGGTCTGGGGCTATTACGGCCTGACGCCCGAGCAGGCAAAGCGCGGCGGCTTGAATCCGAAGATGTTCAACTCGTTCCTCGACGGCTCGAAGCCGGCGATCGAGACCACGGCGGTGTGCAACGCCACGGGTCTTACGCCGGCGCCCGAGGGCTTGAAGTACCCCGCGGGCTCGGTGGACGAGATTCCGGCGCTGATGCGGCCCAAAAACGAAGGCGGCGTGCTGCATCACAAGGGCCAGGTCGAAGTCATCTCTTCGCTCATGCCCGACGGTAAGCCGATCGCGTACGACATCCGCTTCGGCGTCTGGGTGGTATTCGAGGGCGA
>JAICPQ010000297.1 GCA_025929745.1 Burkholderiales bacterium
GTCGAAGCGCAAGGCGGGGGCGAAGGTCGCCGACGTGAAGGCCTTGGTCGACAAGCTGCGCAACGAAGCGAAAGTCATCTGATGGCGGTCCTGGTCGTCGCCGAGCACGACAACAAGACCGTCCGCAAGGCGACGCTGAATGCCGTCGCGGCCGCGCAAAAGCTCGGTTCCGACATTCATCTATTGATCGCCGGCCATCCGGCCGGTGATGCGGCAAAGCAGGCCGCGGCGATTGCGGGCGTGTCGAAGGTCCTGCACGCGGAGGCGCCGCACCTCGCCGAGTTCCTCGCCGAGAACGTCGCCGCGCTCGTGGTTTCACTAGCGAAGAATTATTCCCACTTGCTGGCGCCGGCGACCTCCAACGGCAAGAACGTGATGCCGCGCGTCGCGGCGCTCCTCGACGTGCAGCAGATCTCCGACATCATCGCGGTCGACGGCGCGGACACCTTCGTGCGGCCGATCTACGCCGGCAACGCGCTCGCCACGGTGAAGTCGAAAGACCCGATCAAGGTCATCACGGTGCGCACGACCGCCTTCGATGCGGTGGCGCCAAGCGGCGGCTCCGCCGAGATTGAAAGCGTCGCCGTGCCGGCCGATACCGGGCTTGCTTCGTTCGTCGGGCGCGAAGTCTCGAAGTCCGAGCGGCCGGAGCTCACCGCGGCGAAGATCATCGTCTCGGGCGGCCGCGGCATGGGCTCGGGCGAGAACTTCACCAAGGTGCTCGAGCCGCTCGCCGACAAGCTGGGCGCTGCAATGGGCGCTTCGCGAGCGGCGGTGGACGCGGGTTTCGTGCCGAACGACTGGCAGGTGGGGCAGACCGGCAAGATCGTCGCGCCCGACCTCTACATCGCCGTGGGAATCTCGGGCGCGATCCAGCACCTCGCCGGCATGAAGGACAGCCGCGTAATCGTCGCCATCAACAAGGACGAGGAGGCGCCGATCTTCCAGGTCGCCGACTTCGGCGTCGTCGGCGATCTATTCCAGCTTGTGCCCTCGCTTGTCGATGAACTGAAGAAATGAGTAGCTACCAGGCCCCCCTTAAGGACATGCGGTTCGTGTTGAACCACCTTGCGGGCCTGGCCGATGTGGCGAAACTTCCCGGATACGAGGAAGCCACGCCGGATACGGTTGATGCGATCCTCGAGGAAGCAGCGAAGTTCGCATCCGAAGTGCTTGATCCAATTAACTTCTCTGGCGATCGCGAAGGCTCCAAATGGAGCGACGGAGAGGTGCGCACGCCAAAGGGCTTCCGCGACGCCTATAAGAAGTTCTGCGGGGGCGGCTGGAACGCGCTGCCGTTCGAAGCCGAATGGGGCGGACAGGGCTTGCCGAAGCTCGTGTCCACGCCGGTGCAGGAGATGTGGAAGAGCTCGAACCTGAGCTTTTCGCTGTGTCCGCTCCTTACGCAGGGAGCGATCGAGGCGCTCCTCCTGCGCGGCTCCGATTCGGTGAAGCAGACCTACCTTCCGAACATGGTCGAGGGCAAGTGGACCGGGACCATGAACCTCACCGAGCCGCAGGCCGGCTCCGACCTGTCACTGGTCAAAACGCGCGCGGAACGCGCCGGCGATCATTACCTCATCTCGGGCCAGAAGATCTTCATCACCTACGGCGAGCACGACATGGCGGAGAACATCGTCCACCTCGTGCTCGCGCGCACGCCGGACGCCCCCGCCGGAACCAAGGGCATCTCGCTATTCGTGGTGCCGAAGTTCATCGGCACGAAGCGCAACACCGCGAAATGCGCGTCGATCGAGCACAAGCTCGGCATCCATGCGAGCCCGACTGCGGTGATGGTTTACGAAAAGGCGGTCGGCGACCTGGTCGGGGAAGAGAATCGCGGCCTCGAATACATGTTCATCATGATGAACGCGGCGCGCTTCGCCGTCGGTCTGGAGGGCGTGGCGATTGCCGAGCGCGCGTTTCAGCGTGCGCTCGCGTTTGCGCGCGA
>JAICPQ010000193.1 GCA_025929745.1 Burkholderiales bacterium
CACCGCAGCCGAAGATTCCGCAGGCGAGCCCTGGCTGCGCCCATCCGATCGACAAGGTGCACGAGCTCGGCCGTAAGCTCGGCGTGAACAGCACCCCCACGCTTTTCTTCACCAACGGCGAGCGCCTTTCCGGCGGCCTCGGCGCCGACGACCTCAAGGAGCTGCTGGACCGCTCGGCAACGGCTCCCCGTTAGGCCAGAGCAGCCACATCTTTCCCTGCTGGCGCATGCGGCCGGCCTGGACGCCCGCCTCCGGACCGGTGCCCCAGTAGAAATCCGCGCGTACCACGCCGCGGATCGCCCCGCCGGTGTCGTGCGCCGTCATGAGCCGCTCGAGCGGTTCGGGCGATAGCGGATACGTTGTTGCGAGGTAGACCGGCGCGCCCAGCGGGACAAAGCGCCGATCGACCGCGAGGCTCACTTCCGCATGCAGCGGCACGCCGAGAGCGCCGATCGGCCCGTCAGTGGGCGGCAGCTCGCGGAAGAAAACGTAGCTCGCGTTCTGGTTGAGCGCCTCTTGCAGCTTCTGAGGGTTCGCCGCGGCCCAGGCCTTGATGCCCTGCATCGACGCTTCCTCAAGCTTCATCTCCCCACGCTCGACGAGGTGCCGACCGAGTGAGCGGTACGGGTGCCCGTTCTGATCCGCGTAGCCCACGCGCATGCGCTGCCCGCTCTCCAGCCGCACCTGCCCCGATCCCTGGATCTGCAGGAAGAAGAGCTCGACGGGGTCGCTCGTCCACGCGAGCACCGGCGCATTGAATAGGCTCCCGCGCGCATCGATATCCGCGCGCGAGTGGTAGGGCACCAGGCGCCGTCCGTCGAGGCGGCCACGCAGGCGCATCTGCCGCGCCTCAGGGAGATCGACCACGATGAGATCGGGCGGGACGCCGAAGATCGGGAAACGATGCTCAGCGGTCGGCAGGCGGCTGCCGTCAATGATGGGCTCGTAGTAGCCGGTGATGAGCCCGGTGTCGCCGCTGTCGCTGGAGACCAGCTGGTAGGGTGTGAATTGCGCTTCGAAAAACCGGGCCTCCTCGCCGGGCACCACAGTCTTCGCAAGCTCGCAAACGCGTTTGAGTGCCGTGGTCTTGGAGCAACCGCCGACAAAGGCGCGCAGCGCCGGCTCGAGGGGCGCGCGGCTCCATCCGGGCAGGTCGGCGAATGCGCGCTTTTGGTACCGCGCGCTCTCGGGCGGCGGTTTTCCGGGCGGGCACACCGGGCACGGCGCGCACCCGGTGATCATTAGAATCAGCGCAAGGCTGCGAATGTGGATCATCTATCTCGAGGTATTGCTTGCCCTTGCTCTCGCGGCCTTCATCGTCTGGTTCACCTGGCCGCGCAAGAAGAAATGACTCAATGCAGGATGCGCGGCACCGAAAGCGTGAACGCGGGAATCGGCGCTTCGAAACGTGTGCCGTCTGTTGCGACCATCTGATAGCTACCGCGCATCGTGCCGACCGGCGTGGCGATCGACGCGCCGCTCGTGTACTCGAAGCGCTCGCCCGGCTGCAGCAGGGGCTGCGCGCCGACCACGCCAAGCCCGCGGACTTCCTGCACCAGGCCCTGGGCGTCGGTGATGATCCAGTGACGGCTGATGAGCTGCGCTGCGAGCGCGCCCATGTTCTGGATGGTGATCGTGTAGGCGAATACGTAGCGCCCGGCGGATTCGTCGGACTGGTCGGCAAGATATTCGGTCGCCGTGTTCACCGCGATGTCGTAGAGCTTCTCCTGCGCCACGCGCGCATTGTAAACTCCGCGCGGCCATGACGTTTCGCATCGCGCCCAGCATTCTGTCGGCCGATTTTGCGCGGCTGGGCGACGAGGTGCGCGCGGTTGAGCGCGCCGGCGCCGACCTGATTCACTTCGATGTCATGGATAACCACTACGTGCCGAACTTGACCGTCGGCCCGCTCGTATGCGCGGCGCTCAAGCCCCATGTCTCGGTGCCGCTCGATGTGCACCTGATGGTGAAGCCCGTCGACGCCATCGTGCCGCAATTCGCCAAGGCGGGCGCAGGCATCATCAGCTTCCATCCCGAAGCCTCCGAGCACGTCGACCGCACCATCGCGCTCATCAAGGAGCACGGCTGCAAGGCAGGCCTCGTTTTGAATCCCGCGACCCCCGTGAGCTGGCTCGACCACACCCTGGACAAGCTCGACCTCGTCCTCCTCATGTCGGTGAACCCTGGCTTCGGCGGCCAGCAGTTCATTCCCTCGGTGCTCCCTAAGATCACGGAGGTGCGCCGCCGCATCGTCGCCCTCAAGAAAGACATCTGGCTCGAGGTCGACGGCGGAGTGAAGACCGACAACATCGGCGAGATCGCGCGCGCGGGCGCCGACACGTTCGTCGCTGGTTCCGCCATTTTTGGCTCGAAGGACTACGCGGCCACGATTCGCGACATGCGTTCCCGGCTTCGTTGAGCGAACCCCGCATCCCGGTCGTCGCCGAAGCGCGCGCCGACCTGTACACCCCGCTCGCCGTTTACCTCAAGCTCGCAAACGGCCCGTATTCCTATCTGCTCGAGTCCGTTGTCGGCGGCGAGCGCTTCGGTCGCTATTCGTTCATCGGGCTCTCTTGCACAGAACGCATCGAAGCGCGCGGCCGCACGGTGCGCCGCCTCCTGCGCGACGCGCGTGGCGGCGACGTCTGCCTGGAAAGCGTCGACGGCGATCCCTTCGAGTACGTTCGCGCCTGGCTCGCTCGCAACAAGGTCGCCCCAACAACGCTCCGCTTCGCCGGCGGCCTCGCCGGCTATTTCGGTTACGAGGCAGTGCGCCATATCGAGCCGCGCGCGCTCGGCGCAGAGAAGACCGATGCCATCGGCACGCCGGACCTGTTGCTGCTCGTCTCCGACGAGCTCGCGGTGCTGGACAACGTGCTCGGGAAGCTCTATCTCGTCGTCTATGCGCAGCCAGGCGCCGAACGCGCCGCGCGAGAGCGGCTCGAGCTCCTGCGAGCGCGCCTCGCCGGCGCATTGCCGGAAGAGAGGTTTTTTGAGCCCGCAACGCCCAAACCGGCCGCGCTCGAGTGCTCATTCACCGAAGCTGGCTTTCTCGATGCGGTGCGCCGCTCGAAGGAATACATCTACGCGGGCGACTGCATGCAGGTGCAGATCTCGCAGCGCACTTCCCGGCCGTTCAACGCGCCGCCGCTCGAGCTTTATCGGGCGCTGCGCGGCGTGAACCCATCGCCGTACATGTTCTATTTCGATTTCGCTGACCATCACGTGATCGGCGCCTCGCCAGAGATCCTGGTGCGGCTCTCGGGTGATACGGTGACGCTTCGCCCGATCGCCGGCACGCGCCCGAGGGGCGCCAACCCTCAGGAGGACGCGGCGATCGCCGAGGAGCTACTCGCCGATCCGAAGGAACGCGCCGAGCACGTGATGCTGATCGATCTCGGGCGCAACGACGTGGGCCGCGTTGCCGCGACCGGAAGCGTGAAGGTCACCGAACGCATGGTGATCGAGCGCTACTCGCACGTGATGCACATCGTGTCCAACGTCGAGGGCCGCCTCGCGCCGGGCCTGAGCGCCCTGGATGTCCTGAGGGCGAGCTTTCCGGCCGGCACGGTCACCGGCGCGCCAAAGGTGCGCGCGATGCAGATCATCGACGAGCTCGAGTCCGTAAAGCGTGGCGTCTACAGCGGCGCGGTCGGGTACCTCAGTTTCAACGGTGACATGGACGTCGCAATCGCTATCCGCACCGCCGTGGTCAAGGACAAGAAGCTGCACGTGCAGGCTGCGGCGGGCGTGGTCGCCGACTCGGACCCGCGCGCCGAATGGCTCGAGACCCACCACAAGGCGCGCGCGCTCCTTCGCGCGGCGGAGCTGGCCGACATCTGAAAATCGGGGTCAGAGCCCGATTATTAGTTGGGCTCCACCCAGAACTGGTACATCCGCGAGAACGTGTCCGGAAACTCTTCCTCGAACCGGTGCCAGTTCGCGCAGCTGTCCTCCTTAAATCGCGCGCGGTAGCGTGCAAGAGTTTGGCTGTCCGCCAGCTCGAAGCCTTGAAATCGCAATTCCAAGCGCGCGAGCATCGCCTCGATCTGCGGCAAGGTGAAGCGATGCTCCTGCACGTGGAATAGCAGATCCCGGCACCCGCTCATGCTGTAGAAGTCTTCGTTGCGCACGATGCTCTGGAATTCCGCGCGGGAACGGAGTGCCGCGCGACAGGCGCGGATTCCTTCGGCATCCGGCTTGTAGCCCTGCGAAGCGATGAGCTCGCGCGCCCGCACCACCGCGCGGCGTCCCAACTCGCTGTAGAGCCCAACCCGCATGCGGCCGCCGGGCTTTAGCAGCCCGCGCAGGATGCGCCAGCCCTCATAGGGATCTTCCATGTGGTGCAGCACACCCGAGCACTCGATGAGGTCGTAGCGCTCTTCGAGCGCGGTCAGCGCCAAGATGTCGGCCTGCCGGTATTCGATGTTGCGCACGCCGAGCTCGATGGTCTTGCGCTTCGCATAGCCCAAGCTTGCGCGGCTCAAGTCCACTGCCAGCACATGCGCATTCGGAAAGCGCCGCGCAGTGCTCAGCGCGTGCTGGCCGGTACCGCAACCGGCAATCAGAATCGAAAGGTTGGTGGACTCGGTCGAAATGGGAACAGGGAGGCGAATCCAGCGCGGATAAGGGTTCTCCTCGTACTGCGTACGGACCGCCGCGGACACCGCGCTTCTTGCATCACTGATGGAAGGAATCTCCGCCGCGAGGCGCCGCTCCTCGCCTGGCTCGTCGATCTGCCGCCGCGCGAGCGAAGCGATCGGGTTGCCTTCGATCGGCCGATAGGCCGCGTAGGCCGCGAACTCTTCCGGAGTCGAAGGACGCATACGCTCGATGCGCGCGCGCTCTTCGGCCGTTTCGTCGAAGACGTACTCAGTGTTGAAGCACTGATGCGCGATCGCCGTCATGACGGGAAGCGGTAGCGGTGCGTCGAGCAACTTGCGCCTTGTCTCGGTGAGCAGCCGCTCGAGCCCGGCATCGCGGATAACGACGTCCTCCAGCAGGCGAAGGAGGAGCGGCTCCGCGAGCGCACCCTGAGGGTGCGAAAGCGCGAGGCTGGTGATCGGCCGCACGAGGTCGCCCGGGTCGACGGCTGGGTGCTCGAGCGCGCGCGCGAGCGGCTCGCGCACCGGCTCGGCGGGATGGCGAAAGTTGAAGAACCGAACGAGGTCGCCGAACTGAGCCCACAGCCGGTCGATCGCCGGCGCGAGCCGGAGCGCCGTCAGCATG
>JAICPQ010000002.1 GCA_025929745.1 Burkholderiales bacterium
ACCATTTGTGGTACGAACTGGTCCTGCGTGGCAGCGCTGATCAACGGCCTTCCGGCGCGGATCTCATCGAGCGTCCAGGCCTCCTCGGCTTTGGTCTCGGCACGTGAAAGGCCGCGCCCCATGCGCAGGAAGCGGCCTTCATCCACGCGCGCGGTCACGACGCCGCCGTCCCACGCGACCCCGACGACCTTCGCGCTCTTGTCCCAGATGCCGTACTGCGCCCAGGCGTCGCTTTCGTCGGCGATGCTCACTTTCGAGCGCAGGACGAACATGGAGAGCCGTCTGGCCACCGACGGCGCCAGGTCGCGCGCGAGCTGAAGCAGAAAGCCATCGCTCGACGGGATGACGAGAAAGCTGGCAAGCAAACGTCCCTTGGCGGTGCACCAGCCGGCGAGGGCGGCGCGATCGGCGGGCAGGTTCTGGATGTCGTTGGTGAGCTGCGCGTGCAGGAAATCACGCGCATCAGCGCCCGTGACGACGAGCAATCCGTACCGGTTTAGCCGCGCGCACTCCATCGTAGATCCATTTTAAGGTAAGCCAACTTTAGAGAGGCGATTCCCGTAGCCTCCGCGTCACGGAGTACATCCGAAGTCCAGGGGCGGGCAGGGCTGAACGCAGCGATGGTTGCCGACCGGCAAAGCGGCAGTCTTGTTTCGAACCTATCTAAGTGATTCGAAGCGCGTCCGTGTCGCGGTTATCAAGAATGCCGCCGCAAGCGTGCGCCCTGCTGGGTATCGCGCTGACGCCGGCGGAGAGCAGTGACGCGGGCCGACAAAAATTTCGGCGCGATGGTGATAGGGCGCGCGGCTTGTCGGACGAGATTCGCTCTGCCGCTAAGCTGCGAATCGCGTTGAGCGCGACGTCTACCGCTGCCCGAGTTGGACTGCGCTAGTCTGCGCGCGGCCGCTTGAAGTGCTCCAGCGGCAGCACCGCAATCTGAGTCGCATGCTGGCTCGGCGTCACGACCAAGCGCTCGGGCCTACGTCCTTCCCGGCGACGGACTCTTTGGAAGGTCTTGCGCACATCGGTTTCGAAGCTTGGCCTGTACTTAAACGATGAATCGAAGACGCTTTTCATGACTCCTCCTCTGGCCACTCTGCGTGTCGCGACGCCTTTTCCATTCGTCCCTGAGCTATGCGGGCCGAGGAAGTCGTCGGAACTCGAAGGCGCTAATCGAAGCGCCGATGCCGTACTGGGTGCTCCTGATCTCGGTCCGGACGATGCGCGCGGTGCAGGTAGCGGCTATGGAGCCGCCGGGCGCATGAGGGAATTCCAACTGGAAGGTGAGTTCTTGTCCGATCTCTAGTTGCACGTCGGTGACGAAGTAGATGCCGCCGGCGCTGACGTCCTGCACGATGCCTTCGCCACTATCAAGCCGGATCGTCAGATGGGCCGGAAACCGCTCGTGCCTGCGCTGCTCCATCTGTCTCAAGAGCGCCTGCCTACGTGGACAGCCGTTAGACCGCCAAGGGCGGGGACAAGTGAATGGCCTGCTTTCGGATCCGCTGAACCTCACCGACCGGTTAGAGCGCGTTCTCGGACACGGTTCTCGGGCATGGGGGCATCTCCCTTATTTGAGCGGATCGCGATGGTGCGCAAAGGGCGTGCCAGCCAAGGGAATCAATCACTTCCGAACCGCGTAGGCCGGCGATGTAAGAAAATCCGACGCTACCGGGCTTGCCTAGCCGAGAGCATTTGCGCAGGAGGGCAACGCGTGGCGTTGCCGGGCGGCGCAGAGCAAATATTGTCATGGCCGGCTTCGGCTCTTTATTGCTGCTTAGACTGGCTGACACATGGATCAGGTAGAGCCGGTCTTGCCGCTGGACGAGCGCCTCGAGCGTCTACAGACGCAGTTGGAAGGTATGAATGTCGTGTTGAACAATCATCTCGATCGCCAGCGGAGGCGACGAAACGGCGCGAAGATAAAGCTAGCCTGGTTTCGACAGCAAGCCAAGAAACTCGCGGATCGCGCGCCGTATTGATGGCTGCCAAAGAGGTTTGCTGCAGCGCTTCGTTGTAATTCGCGACAAGCGTCAGTTGCAGTGCGATTGTGCGAGTGGCATTGTGCAAGCCCGCGGGGTGAAAAAAACCACAGACAGCACCGCGCACGCGAGTTCAGAATTGCAAACATAATAAGAACTAGACGTACTCCCTTGCGTAGTGAGGCGCGTGAAGGTGGAGAGTCCGCTTTTTCAGGGCGCGCCGATAGGAAACGAAAGGATGGCGCCTTGAAATCGATCTTGGATTCTTCGTTCAGGTACACACCTAGCTCCGCAACCGACCTGCGGAAGACCTTCGCCAGAGTGCGGCTTGAGCAGCAGGCGGAGCTCCATCCGGGGCAGCAAGAGCGGATTGCGCAAGAGCAACAGACAAGCGGAGACTTGTCGGCCGGCGCCAGATACGCGGCTTTGGTTTCAGCGGGCGAGGACTGACTGCTGAACTTTCCGCAATAAGCGGTTTGTTCGGGCAATTCGACTTCGTATCAATCGAGTTAGTGCTCGTCTTGGTTGCTGTCGTCGTCGCATTTATCAGGGCGATGCAGCTTGAACCTCAGCGGCGCGTCAGGCCCAAATGCTTGCTATTCCTCCGCCGCCACGTACGCGGTCGCTATCGCGGAGGTCGCGTCGGCCGGAAGCTCGAGATCGGCCATGGACACGGCGCCCGCGACCAGGATAAGGATGGTCGGGATCATCAGGACCAGGAACTGCAGGTGCTCGGTCTTCGTCATGACAACCTCCGTCTATCTGATGGACGCACTGTAGGCCTCGCCAGAGGGCCGGTCAGCGAAGTGCGGCGCGCCAAGTTGGTGATGTATTCACCTCGTCCGATGAAACGGTGCTGGGCCTAACGTGGCAATTGCGGAGGAGGGGAGGCCTGTACCGTCGCCTGAATTAGACGTGCTAATTGAGATCCCGCGCGGCAGCTTTTTGAAGCGTGGCTCGCTGGGCACCATTGACTTCGTCTCGCCATTCCCCTGCCCATTCAATTATGGCGCCGTACCGCGCTACATTGGTCTAGAGGGTGATCTGCTCGATGCCGTAGTGCTCGGGGTACGGCTACCCCGCGGGACGCGTCTGAAGATTAGAGCCTGGGGCGCAATTGCGCTTACCGATCGAGGCATGACCGACCACAAGCTGATCTGCAGCCACGTCAAACCGAGCAGCGCGGAGTGCGAAAAACTGCTTCGTTTTTTTCGCTTCTACGCGCTCTGCAAGGGGCTATTGAACTTGTGGCGACGCCGGCCAGGACGTAACGCATGCGCTGGGTGGATAGGCGTGCACGAGGCCCTTGCCTGTGCCCGGCCGCGCGAATTGGACTGGCGAGGCCCTCCGATTCCGTTCTAACGGGAAATCGAAAAGAAATTGCTGAGCAACTGCGCGACGCTTTCGCGGCGAATTAACCGGCGGCGCTGGCATAGAACGGAACAAGTACTCCGGTTCCATTTTAGCCCTCCATCGTAGAATGCGATTTTGCCGACGCGATATTGTTAAAGACCCTTTTCGTTTTCGTACTTTTCGCAATTGGCGCCGCTGCTGGCTACGGCGCGTGGTACGTCGGCACGCCGGTCTCCATTCGCCAGTATCCGGTTGAAGTGGAAATTCCGCGCGGCGCCGGTTTCCGTGCGGCGCTCGAGCAGCTCGAGCGATCGGGCGTGGGCGTGCGCCCGGACGAATTCGAGATCCTCGCGCGCGCCATGGGCAAGGTGCGCAACATCAAGGCGGGCAGCTACGAGATCTCGCAGCCGCTCACGCCGATCCAGCTTCTGGACAAGCTCACGCGCGGCGACGTCACGCAAGCCGAAGTGCGCCTCATCGAAGGCTGGACTTTCGCGCAGTTCCGCGCCGCGCTCGACGCCAGCCCGGATCTCCGACACGAGACCAAAGGCTTAACCGACGAGCAGGTCCTCGAGCGGCTGCGCCTCGCGGAGAAGCATCCAGAAGGTCTTTTCTTCCCTGATACGTACCTTTTCGGCAAGGGCTCGAGCGACCTCGCGGTCCTTCGGCGCAGCTACCGCGCGATGCAGCGCCATCTGAAGGAGGAGTGGGAGGGCCGCGACACCGCGGTGCCCTACCGCTCGCCCTACGACGCGCTCATCATGGCGTCCATCATCGAGAAAGAGACCGGCGCCGCAGGCGAGCGCGACATGATCGGCGGGGTGCTGGTGAACCGCCTGCGCATCGGCATGCGGCTGCAAGTCGATCCGACGGTCATCTATGGCCTCGGCGCCACCTTCGACGGCAACCTCAAGCGCAGCCACCTGCTGGAAGACGGCCCCTACAACACGTACACGCGCGCAGGCCTGCCGCCCACGCCCATTGCGATGCCGGGGCTCGCGTCGCTGCGCTCCGCGATGCGGCCCGGAAAGACTGACGCCATGTATTACGTGTCGCGCAACGACGGCACGAGCCAGTTCTCGCGCACGCTGGAAGAGCACAACCGCGCCGTGGCGAGGTATCAGCTGCGCGGCGGGAGATGAAAGGCCGGTTCGTAACGCTCGAAGGCGTGGACGGCGCGGGAAAGTCCACGCACCAGCAGTTCGTCGCCGACTTCCTCGCCACCAAGGCGCCGCACGTCATCCAGACGCGCGAGCCGGGCGGCACCGACCTCGCCGAACGCCTGCGCGAGGCGATCCTGCAGAACCCCATGGCGCCCGAAGTCGAAACCTTGCTCATCTTCGCCGCGCGCGCCGACCACGTGACGCGTGTCATCCGCCCTGCGCTCGATGCCGGTACCTGGATCGTTTGCGACCGCTTCACCGACGCGAGCGTTGCGTATCAGGGAGCGGGGAAGGGTGTGCCGGCCGACCTGATCCAGCGGCTGAGCGCCGCGGCGCACGCCGGGCTCGCGCCGGACCGGACCTTCGTCTTCGACTGCAGCTACGAGGTATCGCAGCAACGCCTCGCCGGGAAGAAGCTCGACCGCTTCGAGCGCGAGGACCGCGCCTTCTTCGAGCGCGTGCGGAACCGCTATCTCGAGCTTGCCAAAGCCGAGCCCAGGCGCGTGCGCGTCATCGACGCCGCGCAGCCGCTGCCCGAGATCCGCAAGGCGCTCGAGTGCAATCTCGCCGACCTTTGATGCATCCCTGGAACCAATCCATCCTCGATTCGCTCGCCAAGCGGCTTGACCGCCTGCCACACGCGATCCTTCTGTACGGACCGCAAGGCGTCGGCAAACTCGCGCTCGCCGAGCGCGCCGCGCAGCTTCTCCTTTGTGAAGGTGCTTCAAAGCCTTGCGACAAATGCGACGCGTGCCGCTGGTTTCTCGCGGGCAATCATCCGGATTTCCGCCGCCTCGAACCCGAGGCGCTCGCCAAAGAGCCGGCCGACACCGATGAGGAGCCTAAGGCTCGCAAGGCGAAGCAGCCGAGCATCGAAATCAAGGTCGACCAGGTGCGTGAGCTCGCCGACTTTGTGTACATCGGTTCGCATCGCGGCAAGCTGCGCGTGGCGCTCGTCCATCCGGCGGAGCACATGAATGAGAACGCCGCCAACGCGCTCTTGAAGGGCCTCGAGGAGCCGCCGCCCGGCGCAATCTTCATCCTGGTCTCGCACCGCCCCGCGCAGCTTCTGCCGACGATCCGCAGCCGTTGCGTCTCCATTCCCGTGCCGATCCCACCGCGCGAGGCGGCTCTGGGCTGGTTAGCGAAGGAGGGCGTGAAGGACGCGGCACGCTGGCTGGCTTACGCCGGCGGGGCCCCACTACGCGCCGTGGACTACGCCGAACGTGGTTCGGCGGCCCTCGTCCCCGTGGACGTGCGCGAAGGTCTCGAGCCCCTCGCCGAGGCGCTGCAAAAGACAGCGCTCGACCGGGCGCTCATCGCTTTCGGCCTACCGCCCAAGTACCAGACCACGAGTAGCGCGGTCGCGCCCGAAAAGGCGCGCGAATGGCTCGCGTTCGCCCGCCGCATGGGCGAAGACCGGCTGCTATGCCGCCACCCGCTCAATCCCAGATTGTTTTCCGCGGCGATGCTCGCCGCGATGCCTAGCGAGCGGTGATGCATCAAGGGCGTGACCTCTACGGTTATTTAACATAATACACATTGTCTCGCGAACGCCTGGGACAGCCGTTGCTCAGGCAAGGCCAATGACTTACCGGATCACGGAGTTCCAGACGCGCTGCGCGCAGGGGCTCAACGTGCGCGCGTTCCTCCAGGAAATGGAGGCGGTGTGTTGGTTAACCGGCTAGTTCAGCTTTGTGTTCGGCGGCACCGGTAGGCGGGCGACCGGAATCCCCTCGTCCACCAGCTCCTGGTGTTCTTCGTTCGTCGCCTGGCCGCGGATCGGCCGGGCGGGCGCTTCGTCGTAGAAGATCTTCCGCGCCTCGGTCGGGAATTCGCGACCGACGTCTTCGCTCTTCGTGAGGAGCTCGTCCAGCATGCGCGAATAAAGCATCTGGGCGATGGCGAAGGGATCCTTGCCCTCCATGTCCGGCGTTTTCTGCAGCTGCGCCGGCGGCGCTTTGGGCTGCGGCGCGCCGAGATTCGCGCGCGTGGCGGAGGGCACGCGTTCTACTTTGTCCGAGCCGCAGCTCGGGCACGAAAGCAGGCTTCGATCACGCTGGCGCGCGAAGTCGTCCGAGGAACCGAACCAGCCCTCGAAGCGGTGTCCCGCGCCGCAAAGCAGATCGAAAACAATCATTTGACTGATTCTACAATGCGCCTGTGAGGCGCTATCGGGACGATTCCGCAGCTCTGTTAGGCCTTGTGGAGGAAGACCGCGTGCACCGCGACCTCTATATCGATCCCGAGGTGTTCCAGCTCGAAATGGAGCGCCTTTGGTCGCGAACCTGGATCTACGTCGGCCATACGAGCCAGGTCCCGCAGGCGGGCGACTTCATTACCGTCGATATCGCAGCCAAGCCCCTGATTCTCTTGCGCCAGGCCGACGGCAGCGTGCGCGTGCTGATGAACCGCTGCGCCCACAAGGGCACGAAGCTCGTCTACGACTTCGCCGGGAATACGGGCAAGACGCTGCGCTGCCCGTACCACGCGTGGACATACCGCCTGGACGGCACGCTCCTCAACATTCCGCTCAAGCAGGGCTACGACGGGACCGGTCTGCGCGAGACCGGACTCGCGGCGGTGACGCACGAGGTCTACCGCGGCTTTGTTTTCGCCCGCCTCGCCGATGGCCCCGGGTTGCGCGAGTACTTCGGCGACTCGCTTTCATCGATCGACAACCTCGCCGACCGCTCGCCCGAGGGCGAGCTCGAGATCACCGGCGGCTGTCTGCGCTATCTCCACAACTGCAACTGGAAGATGTTCGTGGAGAACCTGAACGACACCATGCATCCGATGATCGCGCACGCCTCCTCGGCCGGCACGGCGAAAAAGCTGTGGGAGGGCAAGCCCGCCGAGATGCCGAAGCCCATGGCGATCGAGCAATACGCTCCGTTCGCGAACGACTACAAGTTCTTCGACGACATGGGCGTACGCGTCTATCCGCATGGCCACGGGTTCTCCGGCGTTAATTTCTCGATCCACTCGGCTTACTCGTCGATCCCGGAGTACGAGCAGGCCATGCAGCGCGCCTACGGGCCGGAGCGTGCCATGCAAATTCTCGGCACGGTGCGCCACAACACCGTGTACTACCCTAGCCTCACGATCAAAGGCGCGATCCAGTCGATACGCGTCGCGCGACCGCTCGCGGCGGATAAGACGGTCATCGAATCGTGGACCTTCCGCCTGAAGGGCGCTCCCGCCAAGCTCCTCGAACGCACGGTGATGTACAACCGCCTCATCAATTCGCCGATGTCGGTCGTCGGCCACGACGATCTGCACTGCTACCGCTCGGCGCAAGAAGGACTCGCCGCCGAGGGCAACGAATGGGTCAGCCTGCACCGCAATTTCCGTCTCGGCGAACGAGGCGAGATGACCGGCAACGGCACGAGCGAGATCTCGATGCGCAACCAGTTCCGCGCCTGGCGCGAGTTCATGGCGCCATGACCGACGCAGAGGTCGTCCGCTTCATATACAGGGAAGCGAGACTTCTGGATGAGAAGCGCTTCGACGAGTGGTATGAGCTCTTCACCGACGACGGCTACTACTGGGTGCCGCTATCGCCCGGCCAGACCGATCCCCTCGCCCACAACTCGCTCGCGTATGAGGACAAGCTCCTCCTCAAGCTGCGCATCGAGCGCCTGAAGCTGCCGACCGCCTATTCGCAGAAGCCGCAGAGCCGCTGCCTGCATGTGCTGCAGGCGCCCGAGGTCGAAAATGCAGGTACCGGGTACCTCGCTCGCACGCCTTTCATCTACACCGAGACGCGCGGCGACGAGTCCCAGCGCTACGCCGCCACGGCGTGGCACAACCTGGCGGTGGTTGGCGGGACGCTACGCATTAGGCTGAAGCGCGTCGACATTCTGAACGCGGACTCCGCCCTGCCCTCGATTCAGCTTTTCCTGTGATGCGGTGAGCCAGCCGACGAGGTGGAGCTGCTTCGGCAGGCACACGCGCTTCAAATCGTAATTCTCGATCACCGCAGCGCGCGCACGCTGGCGGATCAGCGTGGAATCCATGCTCAACGCTTGGTCCACGCGTGCCGCGATGCCCTGCGGCGAAAAGAAGTCGACGAGGAGGCCGTTCTCGCCGTCGCGGATGACCTCCTCGACCGGCGGCGTGCGCGAGCCGACCACGAGGCAGCCGGCGGACATCGCTTCGAGGAGCGACCACGACAGCACGAACGGATAGGTCATATGGACGTGCACCGAGGACTTGCGCAGCACGTCGAGATACGCGGCGTAGGGAAGCTTTCCCATGAAGCTCACGCGCGAGAGGTCCGCTTTACCGTCGATCTCGCGCAAGAACCGCTCGCGGTAGGTCTGCCCTTCGGGGAGGCGCGGCGAGTAGCTCACCTCGTCGCCGCCGATGATCGCGATGCGCGCGTTCGGTCGGCGTTTCTGGATCTCGGGAATGGCGCGCATGAAGATGTGGAAGCCGCGGTAAGGTTCGAGGTTGCGCGCCACATACGTGATGAGCTCCCCCTCCGGGCCGGATCCGGGCTTGACCAGGTCGGTGTCGATGCCGTCGTGGATCACGCTCATGCGGGCTGCGTGGGACGGCGAGAACTGCTTGTGCTGCCAGCGCGTGGGCGCCATGCCCCAGTCCGAAGCGTCGAGCGACATGAGGACCGGCGCGTTCATTACACGTAGGCGCAGCACCTTTTCGGCGCTCGGCGGGAATTCCGGATCGAACGCCATGTCGCTGCCGCGCGCGCGGTAGAAGAACTCGCAGTAGAGGAGGATGCGCGCCTTCGGAAAGAGATCCTTGAGGAAAAGTGCCTCGCCCCAGCCAATGTGCGTGAAGATCACATCGGGAAAGAAGCCCTTGCGCTTGAGATGCGACGCCGCAGCGGCGACGCGCTTCCCGCGATGGATGGCCTTCAGCACCGGCGCGTCGAACGGATCGCCCTTTTCGGGCTCGGGCGCCTCGTAGCCGAAGAGATGCACGCCTGGGATGCGCGGCTGGCGCAGCAGGTTCGCCTTTTCGCCGAGCGCGACCACCTGGTTCCCGTTCTGCGAGGCGTAGTGCGCGGCGATATGCCGGTACTGCCCCGGGAAATTCTGGTGAACGAAGAGGTAACGCACTAGACCGGCTCGCGCATCGCGCGGCGGAGATATGCCGTCACCGGCGCGAGCAGGTAATCGAGTGCCGTGCGCGTATCCGTGCGGATGAACACCTCCGCCGGCATGCCCGCCTGAAGCTTGAGGTTGGCGGCGCCGAGCGCTTTTTCCGGGACGTCGATATGCACGACGTAGTACGGCTGGCCGGTCTGCTGCTCGACAAGCCGATCGCCCGAGACGTAGGTCACCGAGCCGGGCACGAGCGGCGTGGTGCGGCTCTGATACGCGGTCAGGCGGATGTCGGCTTCCGAGCCGGGCCGCACATGGTTGATGTCCTCGGGACGAATGCGCGCTTCGACGATGAGGCGCTTTTCCTGCGGCACGATCTCCATCAGCACCTCGCGCGGACCGATCACCGAGCCGGCGTTGAAAACGCGCAGGCCGACGACCTCTCCCGAGATGGGCGCGGCGATCTTCTGGCGCTCGGAGGCGTCGCGCGACGGACGAATGCGGTCTTCGAGATCGAAGAGCTTCGAGGTCGACTCCTTCAGTTCGTCGGTTGCCGTCTGCATGTAGGTATTGCGCATCGCAAGGATGCGGAACTCGAGCTCCGAGGCGCGCTGGCGTGCCTTGGAGAGCTCGGCGCGCCGCTCGCCGTGGCGCGCCTCGTATTCCGCGACCGCGCGCTGGAGCGTGAGCAGCCTGGTCTTTTGCACGTACCCCTGCTCCAGCAGGCGCTCATTGGCCGCGAGTTCCTCCTTCTGCAGCTTGAGCGCCCTTTCCTCCGCGGCGATCTGCTGCGCGAGCGCGCTCGCCTCCTCCACCGACTCCTTGATCTGGCGCTTGAGAACCTCGATCTGGGTGTCGAGCGCTTCGCGTCGCGCACGGAACAGCGCCTCTTCGCGCTTGATGAATTCCTGCTTCTGCAGATCCTTGGGGAAATTCGGCCGCGGCGCGAACGCGCGCTCGGCCTCGAGGCGTGCCATCTTGGCGCGCTCGGCCTCGAGCTGGGTGCGTAGCAGATCGAGCTGCGCGTCGATGCGCACGTCGTCCAGCAGAACCAGCTCCTGCCCCTGGTTCACCCGGTCGCCGTCGCGCACCTTGATGGCGCGGACGATGCCCCCTTCCTGATGCTGCACCACCTTGCGGTTGAGGTCGACCTTGACGTAGCCCGGCGCGATCACAGCGCCCGAAAGTGGCGCGTAGAACGCCCAGACCGCGAATGCGATCACCGCCCCGGCGATGACGAGAAGACCAGTGCGGACGATGCGCTTGATCTCGTGTAGTTCGCTCACGCGGCGTGCCTTGCGGTAATGCGCTCCATGACTTCCGTTCGGGCGCCGAAGCGGTCGACCATGCCTTCGCGCAGCACGAGCATCTTGTCCGCGCCGCGCAGAAGCGACGGGCGGTGCGCGATGATGACGATGGTGACGCCGTCGTTCTTCAGCCCCTGCAGCGTGCGCAGGAGCGCCTCCTCGCCCTCGCTATCCAGGTCGGAATTGGGCTCGTCGAGCACGACGAGGCGCGGATTGCCGTACAGCGCGCGCGCGAGCGCGATGCGCTGCCGCTGCCCCGGCGAGACCGCCTGCCCGCCCTCCCCGATCTCGGTGTCGTAACCCTTGGACAGGCGCAGGATGAGGTCATGCACATGCGCGCGTTGCGCGGCGCGTACCACCTCCGCCGAGTCCGGCTCGCCGAGCCGTGCGATGTTTTCCGCCACCGTGCCGCCGAAGAGCTCGACGTCCTGCGGCAGGTAGCCGATGTGCGGGCCGAGCGCCGCGCGCGGCCACGCGGACACGTCGGCGCCGTCGAGCCGCACCGCGCCGGCGAGCGGCTTCCAGACGCCGACGAGAAGGCGCGCGAGCGTCGACTTTCCGGACGCGCTCGGCCCCACTAGCGCAAGCGCCTCGCCGGACTTCAGCTTGAACGAAACGCCGCGCAGGATCGCCTTGTCCTTCAATCCGAACACGAGCTTTTCGACTTCCAGCTTGCCTTTCGGCGCCGGGAGCTCGGTGTGCCGCTCGGAAGCCGGTGTGTCCTTAAGGAGCTGGTCGAGGCGACGCCAGGCGCTGCGCGCATCGACGAGGCTGCGCCAGCCGGCAACCAGAGTCTCGACCGGCGCAAGCGCCCGGCCGAGAAGGATGGTTGCGGCGATCATCACGCCGGCGCTCACGTCCTGCGCGACGACGAGATAGGCGCCAGCGGCCAGCATCGCGATCTGGATAAGCTGGCGCGCGAATTTCGTCGCGCCGGCAAAGAAACCGCCGGCGCGCGCCGCGCGACCTTGCTCCGCGAGCGCCGCGTCGTTGAGCCTCGCCCAGCGCCGCGTGACCGCGGGCAGCATGCCGAGCGCGCTTACCACTTCGGCGTTACGCACGTTGGCGTCGATGAAGCGCGCGGCGCGCCGACCCTCGCTCTGCGCGCGCTCGAGCGGACCGCGCGTCAGGCGCTCGTTCGCCAGCGCGAGCAGCATCATGAGGAGCGCGCCGGCCGCAGCCACCGCGCCAAGAATGGGATGGAACAGAAAAATCACGAGGAGGAAGAAAGGCAGCCAGGGCGCGTCGAAAAGCGTCATCAACCCCGTGCCGCCGAGAAAGCTGCGCAACGTGTTCACGTCGCGCAAGCCATTGAGATGCGCGGCGCTGCTGAGCTTGGCGGTCTGCGCAAGCAGGCCGTCGATGACGCTCGGACCGAGCATGCGGTCGAGCACCGCCCCAGCGGCCGCGAGCAGGCGCGCGCGCAGCACATCAAGGATCGCCATGATTAGAAGCGCCACCACCGCGGCGACGCTCAGCACTGCCAGCGTCTCGGCGCTGCGGCTCGCCAGGACACGGTCGAACACCTGCAGCATGTAGAGCGGCGGGACGAGCAGCAGCACGTTGATGACGAGGCTGAACAGCCCCGCGTAGAAGAAGAACGGCCGAAGCCTGGCTACGAGCGCGCGCACGGCAGGCCCGTATTGGACGCTCCCGCCGGAGCGCCTGTCGCTAAGCGCAAATAGTCCCTAAGGCCCTGTCGCGCCCGGGCGACGTTCAGATGACCGTGATGTCCGTCGCCGCAAGCGCGGGCGCGCCCTGTAACACGCCGACGATATAGGCAGAGCCCGCCCCGCTGCCGTCCGGGTCGTAGTAGAGCTTGCCCGTTCCGGTGTCGTACATGAGGCGGTCGTCCGGCTCGACACCGTAGCGCGCGCCGGGTGCCGCGACGAAGCGCTCGTCGCCCGCGGCAAAGCTGCCGGGCCCGCCGAGGCTCGTAAAGATGGCGTCGTCGAAGGCGAGCTTATCGGTGCCCGAGACGAAGTCGTTCACGTAATCCCAGTTCACGCTGGCGAGCGGATCCTTGAACACAAAGCTGTCGGCTCCAGTGCCGCCGTTCAGCCGGTCCTGCCCGGTGCCGCCTTCCAGCCAGTCATTGCCGCCGCCGCCGACGAGCGAGTCCGCCGAGCCCAGGCCCTGCAGAGTGTCGTCTCCCGCGCCGCCAGTGATCGTTTCGGAGGCGCTCGTGCCGGTGAAGACCTGTCCCGTGCCGCCACCTGTCGGTGGTGGGGGTGGCGGCGGCGTGGCCGCGCCGTTCGTCACCTCGATGTCGGTAGCGGTAAGCGACGCGCCGGGTTGAAGCCTGACAATAAGCTGCGCCGAACCGCCGCCGCTGCCGTCGGCGTCATAGAACAGCTCGTTCGTTGACGTGTTGTAGATCACGCGGTCTTCCGCATCGGCTGCACCCGTTCCAAAATGAAAACGGTCGTCACCGGACTGTAACTGCCCGGAAGCGCCGAGCGCGCTCATGAAGCTTGCGTCGAGCACGATCTCATCCGTGCCCGAGATGAAATCACCGATCGAATTCGTGCCGCCCGGCGTACGCGCCAGCACAAAGGCGTCGGCGCCGGCGCCACCTTCCATGTGGTCCGAAGAGGCGCGTGCGATCAATCGGTCGTTGCCTTCGCCTCCGAAAAGGTCGTAGCCATTCCCACCCGCCACGCCTTCCAGCGTGTCGTTCCCGCCACCGCCGCGGATATAGCCGGCGCTGAAATAATTCTCGCCCGTGGCGCTCGCGACGATGCGGTCGTTAAAAGCGCCGCCGATCACGTTATCGATGGCCACCATGGTGACGCTGCCCGCGCCGTTGGTGCCGCCGCCCGTCAGCGTGCCGGCGCCGAGGTTCGCCACGATGGCGCTGCGCGCGTCGGCGAAATCGACCGTGCTGCTCCAGGAGCCGCCTTCCACGCGGTCGTTGCCGTAGTTGCCGGAGCCGAGCGAAAACTTGAACGTGACCTGGCCGCTACCGATCAGCGTGTCGTTGCCATCGCCGCCATCAAGGAGCGCGCTGCTCGAGTGCCACAGATTCTTGATCTCGATCCTGTTGTTTGCGGCGTTGCCCCGATAGCTGATGGCGTAGCCCTCGCCATCAGACCAACTGTAGGTCTCATATCGCAGGTTCTCGAACCCCGCGGGCAGTGTGTAGTTCCACGCGTCGATGACGACCGTGTCAGTCCCACCGGAATCGGAAATGAGATCGTCGCTGCGCACGTAATAAAGGTCGTCGCCAAAGCCGCCCTGCACGCTGTCGGCCGCGAAATCCTCGGGGATCTGCTCGCCCGGTCCAATGGTAGCGGCGTCGATCGTGTCATTGCCGTCGCCGCCGGAGATGGAATCGGTGCCCGCCCCGCCACGAAGGAAATCGTTTCCGCCATTGCCGCTCAGCGTGTCGTTTCCTTCGAAGCCATCGAGGGAGTCATTGCCGCTCCCGCCGACGAGCGAATCATTTCCCGCTGTGCCGCCCGAAGAAGGAGACCCGCTTCCGCCAGTACCGCCCGTGCTTGCGCTCACGACGATGTCGGTCGCCGAGAGCGCGGGGATGTTCTGAAGCGTGGCGATGAGCTGCGCGGCGCCGCTGCCGTTTCCGTCCGCGTCGTACCAGAGTTGCCCGTTGCCGGTGTTGTAAATGATGCGATCGTCCGCATCCTGGCCGGAACTGAACGCGCCGGATCTGAAGCGCGCGTCTCCCGCAGCAAGATTTCCATCCGCGCCGAGCGCAAGGCCTGAGAGTACGATCTTGTCCGCGCCTGAAACGAAGCCGACCAGCGTGTCGGCGTCCGCAGTCCCAGGCGTCGCCGAGAAGACATAGTGATCGTTGCCTGCGCCGCCTTCGAGCCGATCGCGGCCGGCGCCGCCGTTTAGCGTGTCGTTGCCGTTGTAGCCGAAGAGCCGGTTCGCTGACGCGTTGCCGGTGAGCCGGTCGTTGTAGATACCACCGTTCGCGTTCTCGACCGAGACCAGCGTTGCGCTTCCGGCCCCACCGGTGCCGCCGCCGCTCACCGTGCCGGCGGCGAGATCGACGATTACGGCACTCAGGGCCGCCGCGCCGAAATCGAGCGTGTCGGTGCCTGCGCCGCCGTCGAGATAATCGCTGCCATAGAGGCCGCCGGCGCCGAGCGACATGTTGAATGTGTCGTTGCCGCCGCCGCCGTAGATCGTGTCATTTCCGCCGCGGCCGCGCAGCCAGTTATTGGCCGTGTTGCCCGTGATGACGTTCGCGAGCTCGTTACCAGTACCGCTCGCGCTGGAAGTTCCGGTCAAGGTGAGATTTTCGAACGCCGTGCCGAGCGTCCAGTTCACCGTGCTCTGCACCGTGTCGACGCCACCCGAGTCATTGAGAATGTCGCCCGCCCCGACCACGTAAAGATCGTTGCCCGCGCCGCCGATCAGCGAATCGCTGCCGGCGTTGCCGACCAGCGTATCGTTGCCTGCGAGTCCTTCGATGGTGTCGTTGCCGGAAGTGCCGAGAAGACTGTCGTTACCACTTGTACCTACGATGCGTGCCATGTGCGGACCATTGTAGGGACGCCGAGAGACGATGCGTCAGCAACCGATAGGCCGCCCAGCACCAAAAAATCGGAACGGCCTGGACAACTTCTTGCTGCGCGCTGCACGTTTTTCAGCGCAGTGCGCAGCCCGTGTGACTAGATGACGACGATATCGCTCGCCGCGAGTGTCGGCGCGCCAGTCAACACCGCGATTACGCTCTGTGCGCCAGCCCCGCTGCCGTCCGGGTCGTAATAAAGCTTGCCGCTAACCGTGTCGTACATTAGGCGATCGTCGGCATCGAGCCCCGAACGTGCGTTCGGCGCGGCGACGAAGCGTCCCGCCGCAAGCATGCCGTCCGCACCAAGCGCTGTCATGACTGCGTTATCGAGCAGTATTTTGTCCGTGCCGGAAACGAAGTCGTTGATGTAATCCAGGTTCGCGCTCGCGAGCGCATCGTTGTAGACGAAGCTATCCGCGCCCGCACCGCCGGTGACGCGGTCTTGTCCCGCGTCTCCGTCGAGCCAGTCGTTGCCGTTGTCGCCGAACATGTTGTCGGCTTCCGTGCCGCCAAGAAGGCTGTCGTTGCCGTCAAGGCCGAAGAGCCGATCAGATCCTGCGCCGCCGCTGATGGTGTCGTTCCCCGTCCCGCCCGTCAGCGTCTCCGGAGCGCTCGTGCCGCTGACAGTTTGCCCGCCGCTCGGGGGCGGCGGCGGCGCGCTACCGTTAATGACCTCGATGTCAGCGGCGATGAGTGCCGCACCGGCCTGCAGCGTGGCGATCTCTAGCGCGGCCCCGGACCCGCTGCCGTCCGCGTCGTACCAGAGCTGTCCTGTGCTCGCGTTCCAGATCACCCGGTCGTCGCCCTCCGCGGCCGTGGCGCCGGCGTGGAAGCGCTCGTCAGTCGGCGCGAAGTTGCCCGACGTACCGAGCGCGCCCATCGACGTCGCGTCTAGCACGATCTCGTCCGTGCCCGAGGCAAAGTCGCGGATCCGGGTGAAGCTCCCCGCTTCTTCAAAAGTAAATCGATCGCTTCCGGAGCCGCCGGTCATATCGGCGCCGGCATCGCCGTGGACTAGCACATCGTTGCCCGCATCGCCGAAAAGCTCGGTCGAGCGGCCTCCGCGGATGGTGTCGTTGCCATCGCCGCCGTAAGCACTGGAAAAGTTCTGAACGTTGTTCATGACCAGCAAGTCGTCGCCACCCATGCCGAACAGCTGGCCCCCCTCCGAAGCGCCGATAATGTGGTTGTTGAGCTCGTTTCCGGTTGCGTGGAAGGCCGAGCCATCATCCACCATGAACAGATTCTCCAGACCGGCGCCGAGCGTCCAGTCGGTGTTCCGCGCGCGCACGGTGTCGACTCCACCCGGGTCGGCGAGAATCATGTCGCCGTCGCTGGAGACGAAGTACAGATCGTCGCCGAGGCCTCCGGAGAGGGTGTCAGCGGCGTCGTCGCCCCCAGTGTGGGACTGACCCGCATCCAGTGTGTCGTTGCCCTCGCCGCCAACAAGCAAGTCAGCGCCTTCGCTACCGGCGAGCGTATCGTTGCCACCAAAGCCATTGATCGTGTCGTCCCCGAACGTTCCGACGAGCGAGTCGTTGCCGGGACTGCCGTTGATCAACTGACCCTGCTCGGTCCCGGTGCCGCCGCTGCCGTTGAGGACACTGATGTCGGCAGCCGTGATCGCCGGCGCGCCTTGCAGCGTCGCGATCAGCTGCGCTGCCTGCCCGCCGAGACCATCCGCGTCGTACCAGAGCCGGCCGCTGCTCGTGTCGTAGACCACGCGGTCGCTCGCGTCCTGCGCCGAGCTCGCCCCTGACCCTGCGAAGAAGCGACCGTCACCCGTGGCGAAATTTCCGGACGGTCCGACGTTGGCGTGGAAGTTTCCATCGAGCAGCACCTTGTCCGCGCCCGGCGCGAAGTCGGTGAGGGTATCCGCGTCCGCCCCCGCCGGCGCGACACCGAAATAGAACTGGTCCGACCCGGTGCCGCCGGTTAGGGTGTCGTTTTGCAGTCCCCCCATCAGAAAATCGTTTCCACCCTGGCCGACGATCCAATTCGCCCCGCTATTGCCGTGCAGGTTGTTCGCAAGATCGTTGCCGGTGATGTTGGCGTTGGCCGAACCCATCAATGTGAGTTGCTCGAGCCAGCTCGGCGCTACCAGAGAGATCGTGGTGAAAATGGCGTCGTGGCCGCCGGTGTCGGAGAAGCTGTCGCCTGGATCGTCTACGAAATAGACATCGCCGCCGGCGCCGCCGGACATCGAGTCGGCACCCGGGCCGCCGTCCAGCACCTGCGGGGTAGATGAGCTAAAGCTTTCGCCTCCGAGCAGCGTATCGCTACCGGCGCCACCGTTCAGGCTGTCGTTGCCTGCCCCGCCTTCCAGGCGATCATTTCCGTCGGCGCCATTCAGCGTGTCATTTCCGTTGAAGCCGAAGAGAAAGTTCGCTGCCGCGCTACCGTTCATCACATCGTCGAAAGCGCTGCCGTTCGCGTTCTCGATGGAAACGAGCGCTGCGCTGCCACTGCCGCCATTGCCGCCGCCGCTAGCGGTGCCGGCCGCCAGGTTGATCACGACCGCGGTCGTCGCCGTGGCTCCATAGTCGAGCGTGTCGACACCGCTACCGCCGTCGATGAAGTCGTTGCCGTACGTTCCGCTGGCGCCATGGCGCATGTTGAACGTATCGTTGCCGCCGCCGCCGATCAGCGTATCGTCGCCGCCGCGCCCGCGCATCCAGTTGCCGGCGCTGTTCCCCGTCATCACGTTAGCGAGATCGTTGCCACTGCCGCTCGTCGCCGCCGTGCCGGTGAAGGTGAGGTTCTCGAACCCGGTGCCCAGCGTCCAGCTCACCGCGGACTGAACGGTCTCTACGCCGCCGGAGTCGGAAAGCACGTCGCCTGAGCTGACGACGTAAAGGTCGTCGCCCGTGCCGCCGAGAAGGGTGTCGCTGCTGCCGAGTCCTACGAGAGTGTCGTTACCGGCGAGACCTTCGATGCTGTCGGCTGAGGACGTGCCGACGAGGCTGTCGTTGCCGTTGGTGCCGACGATGCGTGCCACATTGAACTCCGCACGGAGAGGAAAATTCCGGCAGTGTCCGGCGCGGACCAGCGCCGGTCGATAGTCCGGCTAGCTCAGTCGACTCGGAGCTCGACCCTTCCCAGTCCGTCCACCTCGAACAGCACGCGGTCGCCGGCCGTTACTGTTTTGGTGGTGACGATGCTCCCCGTTATCACGACATGGCCGCGCAGAAGCCCACGGCCGATCGAGGCAAGGTGGTCGGCGAGCCAGGCGACCGCGTCGAGCGGATGGCCCATGGCATCCGCCCCGCGCCCTTCTCCGACCTTGTCTCCATTGATTGTTGCAACGCCGCGCGCCGCGCAGAGGTCAATGCTGCGCCAGCCGGTGACCGGATCGCCGAGCACTGCGCCCTCGTTCCAGCAGTTGTCGGCGATGAGCTCTAGCGGGTACTGCGGCAGTACCTTGTAGTCGGCGTTGCGATCGTCGGCTAGCTCGAGCGCGGGCATGACGGCGTCCACCGCCTGGGTTACGCGCTCGCGCGAGAACGGCTTGTCGGCGGCGGGGAGGTCTTCGCCGATTCGCACCGCGATCTCGAACTCGACGATGAGCCGCACGTAATCGACGGCGCGCACGCGCGCGGGCGAGCGGTGCAGCGTCGACTCGAGCATGATGCCGGCCTGTGGCTCCTCCACGCCGACGAACTTGCGCATCTGCGGCGAGGTCAACGCGAGCTTGTAACCGGCAATCGCGCCGAGCTTCTGCGCGCGCAGCGCCACAAACGCGTCCTGAATTTCGTGCGCCTCCGCGATGTTGCGCGGCGCGAGCTCGGGCGGCAGCGGCGCGAAGTGCAACCGGCGCTCGTGCGCGTCGAAGAGATAGCGCGCCGCGGAACTTAAGCTTTCCCCGGATGGATCGTTCCGCAATTGGGACATTTGCGTTCGCTCCTGTAAAAGGCATCGAAAAGTGGAGGCAGGTCCGTGACGATGTTCTGCACGTTGACGTCGATGCGATGCACGCGCGTCCAGCACTTCGGGCAGTACCACTCGAAGCCGTCGTTCACGTTGCGCGGACGCACCTTCTCCACAACCAGGCCAACGGAGTTCGCGGGACGCTGCGGCGAGTGGCGGCAGTGCGCGGGAACGAGGAGTACGTCGCCTTCGCGGATCGGCACGTCGCGCGCCGCTCCGTTTTCCATCACCTTGAGGACGATGTCGCCGCGCAGCTGGTAGAAGAATTCCTCATACGGGTCGTCGTGGTAATCGGTGCGCGCGTTCGGCCCGCCGATCGCCATCACGATAAGATCCCCGGCCTCGCGGAACACCATCTGGTTGCCGACCGGCGGCTTGAGCAGGTGCGCATGCTCCTCGATCCACCGCGATAGGTTGAACGCAGCCAGCATCAAAAGGCGATCGTCACGGTGACTTCCGCGTACGTGCTGTCGCACGACCGATACGTGCTCTTGTCGCAATCGAGATACGACTCGTAAACACCGCCCAGACCGATGTAGGCGTGCGGCCCGGCCTGCAAGTAGACGCCGGCACGGCCGCCGACGGAGTCGAGGTCGGGAAGGCCGTTGATGTCGGTGCGCCGGTAGAATGCGCCAAGATAGGGCTTCACCGTGCGCATCTGGTGGAAGACGTACTGGGTCGAGGCGGTGAGCTTCGTCATGCTGGGGTCGGACCCTGACCACGACTCGATATGCAGGCCGACGCCGAGCCCGTCGACGAGGTAGTACGTGGCGCCGAGTCCCAAGACCAGATAGCTCTCGTCGAACGCGTAGCCCGTGCTGGCGGTGAGAACGAAATGCTTTTGGCCGCGCGTGAAGGCACCGGAGACCGTTTGCGCGCTGGCCGGCGACGCAGCGAGCGCGGCGGCCATTGCGAGCACGGCGACTAGAGCGGTCCTCATGTCCGTTGTGGTGCCCAGGGCCGGAATCGAACCGGCACGGCCTTTCGGCCGGGGGATTTTAAGTCCCCTGCGTCTACCAGTTTCGCCACCCGGGCAGGGACCGCCGGGATTGTGCCATTGAGAGGAAAGCTGGAGGCGGGAGTCGGAATCGAACCGGCGTCCACGGCTTTGCAGGCCGCTGCATGACCACTCTGCCATCCCGCCGCATGGTATGAAGCGAAGGTGCGGCTCGCCGGATCGTCCCTCGTCAAGACTGGCTTACCCGGACTGCGCAAAAACACGAGCCACGCCATGATTGTACATGGCGTCGCTCGCGTCCTTGCGGCTATACGGAGGCGCTGCGAGCCTTTGTACTAACCGGTATAGGGCAAACATACCGCTCTGGTAGAGCGGAACGTCTCGCGCATAACAGGCCCAACATCGCTACTTTGTGCACGTGCAAGACTTCGACAGGCTCCGCGAGAGCAAACCAGATCTCAAGTGGCTCATCCTCAAGATGGCCGCTCTGCCGATCACCCGGCATGACTGGGCTTTCGTCTTCGAGGTCAACCGTGAGGAAGCCACGAAGATCGCTTGGAAAATCGATCCGAACCATTTCGGCAAGTTAGAGGAAGGCCCCAACGCATCTCGCGTCGTTAAATGGTTCATGAAGAAAACGGTACGCTGAACGAAGCGAGCAGGACCGCTGCGACAAAAACGCGACGGCTAAGCGCCATTTCAGTAGTCCATTGCTGCCGTACGCAGCGTCAGGATTCCAAAACAGGCACTTAGCCTGAATTCTGGAGCGGGAAACGAGTCTCGAACTCGCGACCTCAACCTTGGCAAGGTTGCGCTCTACCAACTGAGCTATTCCCGCGGCGGCGGAAATTATAGTTCAACCCCGCACCGATGCGTAAGGCAAGGCCTTCCGCAGGTAGTAAAGCATGGAAATCACGGTCAGCACGGCCGCCACGTTGATGAGGATCGTGCCGAGCCAGTGGCAATCCACCATGTCGAACAGGGTATCGTCGAAGAGAAGGAGCGGGATAGCGATCATCTGGCCTACGGTCTTCAGCTTGCCGATGAAGGCGACCGCGACGCTTGCGGACTGTCCCACCTTCGCCATCCACTCGCGCAGCGCCGAGATCGCGATCTCACGCCCGACGATGATGAGCGCCACGATCACGTCCACGCGTTTGAGGTAAAGCAGCGCTAAGAGCGCCGCGACGACGATCAGCTTGTCCGCAACCGGATCGAGGAACGCGCCGAAAGCCGACATCTGGTTCAGCCGACGGGCGAGGTAGCCGTCCAGCCAGTCGGTGATGCCGGCGAAGATGAAGACCACTGTCGCGCTGACGTTCTTGCCCTGCTCCGAGAGCCAGGCGTCCGGTAAGTAGTAGATGCCGATGAGAAGCGGAATCAGGATGATCCGCGACAGCGTGACGAGATTGGGAATGTTGAGCGGCATCAGTGCAGGTGCTTGTAGATGCGCTCGGCGAGCGGCCGGCTGATACCTTCGACCTTCGCAATGTCGTCGATGGCCGCGGCCTGCACGCCGCGCAGGCCCCCGAAATGCTCGATCAGCGCCTGCCGCCGCTTCGCCCCGATGCCGGGGATCTCGTTCAGCATCGAGGTCGTGCGCGCCTTGCCGCGGCGCGCGCGATGCCCCACCACGGCGAAGCGGTGCGCTTCGTCGCGAATCGCCTGGATAAGGTGCAGTCCGGCATGCGAGGGCGCGAGCTCCAGCGTGCGGGCCTCGGACTCGAGGATTAGCTCCTCTTCCCCGGCTTTGCGCGACGGTCCTTTCGCGATGCCGACGACGCAGACCTGGTGCAGGCCGAGGTCGGCGAGCGCCGCGCGGGCCGCCCCCACCTGCCCCCTGCCCCCATCGATAAGGATGAGGTCCGGGATCCGGCCCGCCTCGGCAGTCACGCGCTCGTAGCGGCGGGAGAGCACCTGGCGCATTGCCGCGTAATCGTCTCCAGGGGTGACGTTACGGATGTTGAAGCGCCGGTATTGGGACTTCTGCATCTGCTGGCCATCGTAGACGACGCACGAGGCGACCGTCGCCTCGCCCATCGTATGGCTGATGTCGAAGCATTCGATGCGCTGCGCACCTTCCGGCAGCCCGAGTGCTTCACGCAGCGCAAGCAGCCGCGCTTCCTGCGTCGCGCGATCGCGTACGCGCTGCGCGATCGCAAGGAGCGCGTTCTTGCGCGCCATGTCGAGCCAGACTTTGCGCTCGCCGTGCGACGGCTTCACGACGGGAATTCCCTCGAGCCCGACTTCTTCGCTCGTGACCACGAGGCCGGGCGGCGGCTGCTCGACGTAGTGCTGCTCGAGAAACGCGCAGATCACCTCCGGCGCGGTCGCGCCTTCCGCATTCGCGGGGAAGAAGCTGCGGTCGCCGACGTGGCGCCCGCGGCGAATCATGACAAGGTTCACGCAGGCGATTTCGCCTTCGATTACGCACGAGACGACGTCGGCATCGACGCCGCGGTTGGATTCAACGTACTGGCGCGCCTGCACGCGTGAGAGCGCGCGTACCTGGTCGCGGTACGCCGCGGCCTTTTCGTACGCCTGCGCCTCGGAGGCGGCCTGCATCTTCGTCGTAAGAAGCTGGATCAGGTCGTCTTCGCGCCCTTCGAGGAAGAGCGCCGCGTTCGCCACGTCTTCCGCGTAGACCTCGGCAGCGACTTTGCCCGTGCAAGGCGCGGTGCAACGCTTGATCTGGTGCAGCAGGCACGGCCGTGAGCGATGCTCGAACACCGTATCTTCGCAGGTGCGCAACCTGAACACGCGCTGCAGGAGCTGGATCGACTCGCGCACCGCATAGGCGTGCGGGAAAGGCCCGAAGTAGCGATGGCGCTTGTCCTTCGCGCCGCGGTGAAAGCCCAGGCGCGGATATGGGTGTCCCGTGATCGTGAGATAAGGATAGGATTTGTCGTCGCGGAAAAGGATGTTGTAGCGCGGCGCCAGGCTCTTGATGAGGTTGTTCTCGAGGAGCAGCGCCTCGCCTTCCGAGCGCGTTGCCGTAACCTCGATCGCCGCCACCTGCCCGATCATCACCTGCGTGCGCGGACCGTGCGCGGTCTTGTTGAAGTACGAGGCGACGCGCTTCTTGAGGTCGCGCGCCTTGCCGACGTAAAGCGCCTCGCCGCCCTTGCCGAGCATGCGGTAAACCCCAGGCAGATTCGGTAGGCCTTTGATGAATTCCTTCGCGTCGAACACGATGATTTCATTATAGATCGTGTAAAATCCTCGCCTTTTCTTATGGCCAAAGTCGAAGCAGTCGAGATTCGCCCCGGCAACCTCATCGAGTGGGACAAGCGCGTCTGGCGCGTGCTCAAGTCCTACCACGTGCACGTCGGCGGACGCGGCGGCGCGTTCATGCAGGTCGAGATGAAGGACATCGAGGCCGGCACCAAGACGAACCAGCGCTTCCGCACCGAGGACAAGATCGAGCGCGCGTTCGTCGACCCGCGGGACATGCAGTTCCTCTACCAAGATGGCGAGAGCTACGTCTTCATGGACAAGGAAAACTACGAGCAGCTCTCGCTCCCCGCGGAATTCCTCGAAGGCCAGGCCGGCTATCTGTTGCCTAACGTCGACGTGCAGATCAACTTCTACAACAGCCGACCGATCGGCGTCGAACTCCCACCGTCCGTGGTGCTCGAGGTGGTCGACACTGAGCCGGGCATCAAGAACTCGACCGCCACCAACTCCTTCAAGCCGGCCAGGATGGAGACCGGCATCACCGTTCAGGTACCGCCCTTCATCAACAAGGGCGAGAAAATCAAGGTGGATACCGCCGAAGGCAAGTACATGGAGCGGGCGTAACAAAAGATCGGGGTCAGGGCCCGCTTTCCTACGCGAGGGCCGTAAGGCTCTGCTGGGCTTCCCGGTAAGCCACGCTTTTTCTCAAATCGCGCCCGCCTTTCTTTCTCATCCGTTCCAGGCGTTCCGCATCCGCCGGCGCAACGTCCTTGAGGGAGTCGAGAAGCAGGTTCTGTCCCGCGGGGTCGTTGCAGAGGAGCACCATGTCGCAGCCCGCGGCGAGCGCCGCGCGGGCGCGCTCCGGCGGACCGCCGACGGTGCTGGCGCCGGCCATGGAAAGGTCGTCGCTGAAGACGACGCCCTGGAAAGCGAGCTTGCCGCGCAGGATTTCCTGCAGCCAGTACTTTGAGTAGCCCGCGGGCTCGGCGTCGCATTGCGAGAAGATCACGTGCGCGGGCATGACTGCGGCGAGGCCGGCCTGGAGCGCGGCGCGATAGGGCGTGATGTCTTTCTTCCAGATTTCCGAAAACGCACGATCGTCACGCGCCACATCGTGGTGCGTGTCCCCTTGGGCGAAGCCATGTCCAGGAAAATGCTTGCCGACCGCGGCCATGCCGGCGTCGGCGAAGCCCTGGATGATGGCCGATGCGAGTGCGCCGACCGCGTTCGGATCGAAGTGCAACGCGCGATCGCCGATCACGCTCGCCCCGCCGTAGTCGAGGTCGAGCACCGGCGCGAAGCTGAAGTCTAGGCCGTGCGCACCGATCTCCGCACCGATGATGTAGGCCGCGCCGCGCGCCACTTCGCTCGCCAGCACCTTGTCGCGGTCCCACAGTTTCCCGAGCTCGCGCATCGCCGGGATCGCAGTGAAGCTCGAGCGGAAGCGCTGCACGCGTCCGCCCTCGTGGTCGACGCAAATGAGAAGCTCGGGCTCGCGCAGTTTGCGGATTTCGTGGATGAGCGCATCGAGCTGCTCCGGGCTTTCGTAGTTGCGCGCAAAAAGAATCACCGCGCCGGCCGCCGGATGCCGCAATCGCTCACGATCACTGTCGGTGAGCACCGTGCCGACGACATCGATCACCGCCGGGCCGAGCGGCGCTCTTAGCTTGCGCACTCGAGAATGACGGTCGCCATCGCCACGCCGCGCTCATCCGAAAGCGAGACGTGCGCGCGCGAAATGTTCCGGGCGGAAAGCAGGCGCTGAAGTTCCTTGGAAAACTCGAGCTGCGGCTTGCCCGAGGGCAGGTTCGCGACCCACACACCGTGCCAGTTCGCGGGCGCCTTGATACCGGTGCCGAGCGCCTTGGTGAAGGCTTCCTTGGCGGCGAAGCGCTTGGCGAGGTAGGAGGCGGGTTGTCGATGGCGGCGGAAGCGCTTGAGCTCCGGGTCGCAGAGCACGCGCACGGCGAAGCGCTCACCCCAGCGCTCGAGCGCCTTCTCGATGCGCTCGATCTCCACCACGTCGGTGCCGACGCCGTAGATCACGGCCGCGCCGCCTGCACCATCAGGGTTTTCATCTCGCGCACCGCTTCGCGCATTCCAACGAAGACCGCACGCGAGACGATCGCATGGCCAATGTGGAGCTCGCGAACGCCAGGCAGCGCCGCCACCGGCTGCACGTTGAAGTAATTGAGCGCGTGTCCGGCGTTGAAGCGCATGCCGTGCGAGCGGATCGCTTCGCCTGCCTTGTGGATCTTGTCCAGCTCAAGAACCACGGCGGGGCTCTCGGCGTCGCGGCCCTTGGAGTGGAACGCGTGTGCGTACGGACCGGTATGGATCTCGCAGACCGAGGCGCCGATCCGTTTCGCGGCCTCGACCTGCTCGAGCTCCGCGTCGATGAATACCGAAACGATGATTCCCGCGTCGCGCAGCCGGCCCACGGCTTTCTCCAGTGGTTTTTCTTGCGAGACGACGTCGAGCCCGCCTTCGGTAGTGATCTCGTGTCGGCCTTCGGGCACGAGCATCGCCATCTCTGGCTTGATGCGGCAGGCGATGCCGACCATCTCGTCGGTCCCCGCCATCTCAAGGTTCAGCTTGATATGCGTAAGCTCGCGCAGCCGGCGTACATCCTCGTCCTGGATGTGGCGCCGGTCTTCGCGCAGGTGCACGGTGATGCCGTCGGCGCCGCCGAGATGCGCTTCCACCGCGGCCCAGACCGGGTCCGGCTCATACGTGCGCCGCGCCTGGCGTACGGTCGCGACGTGATCCACATTGACGCCCAGCTCGATCACAGGTCGGTGAGCTCTCGAAGAACTAGGCGCGTATGCAGCTCCTGCCCATGTAGGCGCTGGCCGATCAGCGCGCGCAGCAGCATGCGCGCCTCCTCGCGCGTCTCGGGCCGCTCGAACTGGTCGGCGGCCAGGTCGAGAAGCGTCTGGCCGGTCACGACGAGATAACCATTGCTGTGGGTGACGGGCATAGGACCGCGATCAGGTTCGTAGGCGTAGCGCCGGCCGGGCTCGATCGGCGCCCCGGTCGCGGCTTCGCGCTCAAGCAGCGGAGCATACCCGAGCTCGGCGAGCAGCCGCTTCTCGAAGCTCCTCAGGATCGGCGCCTGCTCGCCGCCCAATGAGAGAGCGCGCAGCGCTTCGGCGTAGAAGTCGAAGAGCGTCTCGTGCGGGTCGTCGCGCGGCAGAAGCCGCAGCAACAGCTCGTTCAAATAGAAGCCGCACATCAGTCCGCGTCCGGCGAGCGGCTGCAGCGCGCCGGACCATTCCACGGACATTAGATTTCCGAGCTCCGCCGACGCGCTCCAGCCCAGACGCAGCGGATGAAAGGCGAGCAGCACGCCGCGCATCGCCGAGCGCGGCCGTCGCGCACCACGCGCGAGCAGGGCCACTCGCCCGAAATTGCGCGTGAACACCTCGACGATGAGACTCGTTTCCTTGTACGGGTACGTGTGGAGCACGTAGCCCGGCTGGTGGTCCGCCCTCCTCCTACTCATAGCCGAGTTGGCGCAGCACGCGGGCGTCGTCGGTCCAGGCTTTGCGCACCTTGACCCACGTGCCGAGGTAGACCTTGCCGCCGAAGAGCTTTTCCATATCCTTGCGCGCGGCGCTCGCCATGCGCTTCAGGCGCTCGCCTCCGGCGCCGAGCAGGATCGGCTTCTGGCTCTCGCGCTCCACCAGAATGGTGGCCTCGATACGGCGCAGCTGGCCGTCTTCCTTGAAGCTATCGATGACCACTTCGCAGCGATACGGGAGCTCCTGTCCCATTTCCTCGTAGATTTTCTCGCGCAGGAGCTCCGCGGCGAAGAAGCGCTCGTCGCGGTCGGTGAGCTGGTCGGGCGGATACATGGCCTCGGCCTCGGGCAGCGCAGCGCGCAGCGCATCGAGCAGCGCAGGGACGTTCTTTCCCGTCTTCGCGCTCACCGGGACGATCGCGGCGAAATCTCGGGTTTTTGCCAAGCGGTCGAGGTATGGAATCAGCGTGGACGCGCTCTTCACCAGGTCGATCTTATTGACCGCGGCGATGACGCGCTGCTCTTTCGGGATGCGCTCGAGCGCCGCCCGGTCCTGCGGCGTGAAGCGCAGCGCCTCGACGACGAAGAGCGCCACGTCGGCGTCACGCGCCGCCTCGGTGGCGCGGCGGTTCAAGCGCCTGTGCAGCGTGTTTTTCGCGCTCGTCTGCTGGCCTGGCGCATCGACGAAGACATACTGGCAATCCGGCCGCGTCAGGATGCCGGTGACGAGGTGGCGCGTCGTCTGCGGCTTGTCCGACACGATCGAGACCTTTTCCCCGACCAGGCGGTTGAGCAGGCTCGACTTGCCGGTGTTCGGCCGGCCGGCGATGCCGATCGTTCCGCAGCGCTGCGTCATCGCTCCAACCTGGCGAGCATGGCGCGTGCCGCCTCCTGCTCGGCGCGCTGACGCGACGTACCTACCCCGCGCGTGCGCGATTCGTCCACGATGCATTCCACCTCGAACGAGCGCTCGTGGGGTGCCCCGTGGGTGGCGACGACCTGGTATTGCGGAACCGGCTTGCCGTGCGCGTGCAGGAGCTCCTGCAGGCGCGTCTTGGGGTCCTTCTCCACATTGCTGGGATCGAGGCTGTCGAGGAGCGGGCCGAAGGCGTGCACTACCGCGTTGCGGGCCGCGGCGTAGCCGCCGTCGACAAAGATCGCGCCGACGACGGCTTCGAAGCAATCGGCGAGCACCGAGTCTTTGACCGTGCCGGTGCGCAGCTCGGGCTGGAGGCCGAGTCTCTTCGCCACCTCGACGAGGGATTCCTCGCGCACGAGCCGGGCGCGAAGCTGGGTCAGCTTGCCTTCGGGGAGCTGCGGAAAGCGCGCGTAAAGCTCGTCGGCGACTGCGCAGCCGAGCACGCCGTCACCGAGGAATTCAAGGCGCTCGTTGTGGTCCGGGCCGGCGCTGCGGTGCGTCAGCGCGCGCTCGGCGAGGCGCGCGTCGTTGAAGCGGTATCCCAGCAGCTCGACTTCGTCGCCTCTCGCTCAGTTGCTCTTCGAAGTCGCCGCGTAGTCGATGTACACGCCGACGTTATTGAAGAGCGGCACTTCCTTCCTGTACGCGAAAGCGATGACCATCTGGTTGCCCTCGCGCGTGATCTCGAGGTCCTTTGCCTGGATGGTGTTGATGTCGTCGACCGCCGCGCGGTTGTCGAAGGCGCGGCGCGCCTCCTGCGGAGACTGCGCGGTGCGCGCGACCGCTTCGATCGCGGCCTTCGCCGTGCGGAACTCGAGGAAGGACGGCACCAGCTTCATACCGAAGACAACCACCACAACGACGATGAACAGAACGACGATGAGACCGATGAGCGTGAGGCCCTCTTGTTGTTCTCGCATCCGTACCCCCTAGCGGAAAGACCCGAAGCGGCCGAGCTCGTTGAGGTTCAACCAGATGAAGAACGCCTTGCCGACGATGTTCTCGTCGGGCACGAATCCCCAGACGCGGCTGTCGCTCGAGTTGTCGCGGTTGTCTCCCATTACGAAGTAATGGCCCGGCGGAACCGTGCACGCAAGGCCACTGCTATTGTAGTTGCAATTGCCGGCATGCGGAAACGCGCGCGCCGGCATCAATGCCGCGGGCGCATCGTCGTCGAGCAATATTTCATGGCCGACGCCGTTTACCGTCTCGATGTAGCGGCGTGAAAACTGCATGCGCTCCTTCGAGAGGTAATCGTCCACCTGGCGCAGCGGCACGGGCTTGCCGTTGATCGACAGGCGCTTGTTGCGGTATTCCACACGGTCGCCGGGCACGCCGATCACGCGCTTGATGTAATCGAGCGACGGATCCTCGGGAAAGCGGAACACCATCACGTCGCCGCGGTCCGGCCGGCCCAGCTCGACGATCTTGCGGTTCACGACCGGCAGCCGGATGCCGTAGGTGTATTTGTTCACGAGGATGAAGTCGCCGACGAGCAGCGTCGGCACCATGGAGCTCGACGGAATCTTGAACGGCTCCACCAGAAACGAGCGCAGCAGGAACACGATCAGGATGACCGGAAAGAAGCTGATCGAGTACTCCACCCACCACGGCTGCTTCGCATCGTGCGCGCGCCGATTGCGCAAGAGCGCGAGATCGAGAGCCCAGACCCCGCCCGTCACGACGAGCAGGATCAGGAGGAACAGCGCGAAATTCAACCCTCCCCCCGCTGCAGCACCGCGAGGAATGCCTCCTGGGGGATTTCGACCGCGCCGACCTGCTTCATGCGTTTCTTCCCTTCTTTTTGTTTCTCGAGGAGCTTCCTCTTGCGCGTGACGTCGCCGCCGTAGCACTTGGCGAGCACGTTCTTGCGCAGCGCCTTCACGTTCTCACGCGCGATGATATGCCCGCCGATCGCTGCCTGGATCGCCACGTCGAACATCTGGCGTGGAATAAGGCTGCGCAGCTTGGTCACGAGCTCGCGGCCGCGGTGCTGCGCGGCGGAGCGGTGCACCATGCTCGAGAGCGCGTCGACGCGCTCGCCGTTCACCAGGATGTCGAGACGCACCATGTCGGCGGCGCGGTATTCCTTGAACTCGTAGTCGAGCGAGCCGTAGCCGCGCGTCGCCGACTTGAGGCGATCGAAGAAGTCGAGCACGACCTCGTTCAACGGCAGGTCGTACGAGATGACGACGTGGCGCGCCGAGTAGTGCATGTTGGTCTGCACGCCGCGCTTATCCGTGCAGAGCGTGATCACCGGGCCGACGTACTCCTGCGGCACGAAGATCTTGCACGCCATGATCGGCTCGCGGAACTCCTCGATCGTTTCCACGGGCGGCAGGCGCGAGGGATTGGAGACCTGCTCGACGGTGCCGTCGCGCAGCTTGACCTCATACACCACCGAGGGCGCCGTCGTGATGAGGCTCTGGCTGTATTCGCGCTCGAGGCGCTCCTGCACGATGTCCATGTGCAGGAGGCCGAGGAAACCGCAGCGAAAGCCGAAGCCGAGAGCTTGCGATGTCTCGGGCTCGTAGTGAAAGGAAGCGTCGTTCAGGTGCAGCTTCTCGAGCGCGTCGCGCAGCGCCTCGTATTCGTTCGCCTCGACCGGATAGAGGCCGGCGAACACCTGCGGCTTGATCTCCTTGAAGCCGGGCAGCGGTTTGTCGGCCGCCTTCGCCGCGTGCGTCACCGTGTCGCCGACTTTGGCCGCGCGCAGCTCCTTGATGCCCGCCGTGATGAAGCCCACCTCGCCCGCGCGGAGCTCTTCCTTCGCTTTTGACTTCGGCGTGAAAACCCCGACCTGGTCGCACAGGTAGCTCGCGTCCGTGCTCATGAGCAGGATCTTTTCCTTCGGCTTGAGCGTGCCCTGCATCACGCGCACCAGCATCACCACGCCAACGTAGTTGTCGAACCACGAATCGATGATGAGCGCCTGCAGCGGCGCATCGGCGTCGCCTTTCGGCGCCGGCACGCGCGCGATGATCGCCTCGAGGATGGCGTCCACGTTTTCGCCGGTCTTGGCGCTCGCGCGGATCGCATCCTGCGCCGGGATGCCGATCACGTCCTCGATCTCCTGGATCGCCTTCGCGGGATCGGCGGAGGGCAGGTCGATCTTGTTCAGCACCGGGATCACCTCGACGCCCTGCTCGGTTGCGGTGTAGCAGTTCGCCACCGTCTGCGCCTCGACGCCCTGCGAGGCGTCCACCACCAGCACCGCGCCCTCGCACGCGGCGAGCGAGCGGCTCACCTCATAAGAGAAGTCGACGTGCCCGGGCGTGTCGATGAGGTTGAGGAGATAGGTTTCGCCGTCCTTCGCCCGGTACTCGAGCGCCGCGGTCTGCGCCTTGATCGTGATGCCGCGCTCGCGCTCGAGCTCCATCGAATCGAGCACCTGCTCCGCCATCTCGCGCTCCGCGAGCCCGCCGCACATCTG
>JAICPQ010000087.1 GCA_025929745.1 Burkholderiales bacterium
ACTCCACCGGCAGGACCGCCACGCCGTGCAGGTAGACGCCGTAGTGCAGGTGGTCGCCGGCGGCGAGGCCGGTCTCGCCGGTCCTGCCCAGGATGTGCCGCTGCTCGATCGCGTCGCCTTCCTTGACGTCGATCGAACTCAGGTGGCTGTAGAGCGTGAAAAGCCCGAGGCCGTGGTCGAGCATCACCGTGCTGCCGTAGATTCCCAGGTCGCCGGCAAAGGCGACCTTGCCGCTGTGCGCGGCCTCGACGGGATATCGCTTGGTGACCGAGAGGTCATAGCCGAGGTGGTGGGCTTTGTCGATGGGCTCGCCGTTGTAAGTGTAGGTGCGTTCGTCGGCGAAGTTCGCTTCCACCTTCGAGTTGGAAAGCTGGACGAAGGCGCCCTTCCACAGCATCGTCGGGGCGGATTGCTTCGTGATCGCGGCGATCTTGTCGTCGTTTTCCTTTCTCAGGCGGTTGTTGACCGCAAGGAATACCTCTTTCGCGCCGCCTTCCCGCGCACTCGCGCCCTTGAGCAGCGGCGCCACCGAGCTCTGAATGAACCGGTCGGAGATGGCGATGGTGCTCTTGCGGTACTTCACGTTCTTCAGCTCATAGACGAGCGGCAGCTCGCGCGTGTTTCCCGCTTTGTCGGTGGCCACCAGCAAGGCCTTGGCTTCGGCCGCCGCATTGTAGGGATGCGCGAAAAGCGCGAAGTAGTGGTCGGGCTGTCCCTTCGCCTGCCCCTTGTAACCGGGGAAGAAATCATTGCCCACTTTCACCCCGCTCGTCTGGGTGTCCGCGGAGGACTTGTAGACGATCGCGCCGACGCCGCCGAAATTGATGTAGCGGTCCTCGGCGACGAGCTCGATGGCGGGCGGCGTTAGGTCGATCGTGACCTGCTTCTCGAGGACGGTTTCGTTGCCGCCAAACCACTTCCATAGCGAGGCATCCCTCGCGCGCACGCGCAGCACCGCAGCCCCTTCCTTGATGCCGGCGAGCTTGGCGACGGCGAGGCCCATCTTCTTTTCTCCGACGGGGGTCGCATACACGTCCGTGGCGAGCGGGTGTTCCGTCCCGCCTGCCGAAAGCGTGGCCGTAACGGATTTCAATCCCGCGCCCCTATCCGTGACCCCGATCTCGATCGGCGCTGGGCCGAGCAGGTCCGAGTCCGGCGTAACAGCAATCACCGGCGCCTCGCGCTCGAAGCGTGGCGCGAGCACGTAGCCGCCGGAAAGCAGCGCGGCGACGAACACTACAAGCACGAAAATGGCGGTGGGGAACTTCTTGCGCGAAGCGCGGTGTTCGAAATCGCTCATCTGGTTCAGTTCCGATGCATGGTTGGTGGACTGGTTTTCATTGTGCCACTACCCGGCAAGCTGATTCTTTCCACAGACCGTGCAGCCGGGATCCTTCTTCACACGCACGCTGCGCCACTCGGCGCTCTTCGCGTCCAAAATTTGAAGAGCCGCCGGCTCGCCGACGCGCGCGACGAGCTTGATCGCCTCCATCGCCTGCATCGCGCCGATCACGCCGGTAAGCGGCGCGAATACGCCCATCGTCGAGCATTGCACTTCCTCGACTTGCGCGTCCTCGGGAAAAAGGCAGGCGTAGCAGGCCGACTCGGGTTTGCGAAGGTCGAAGACCATGAGCTGGCCATCGAAGCGGATCGCAGCGCCGGAAACGAGCGGCTTCGAATGCCGCACGCACGCGCGGTTTAGCGCGTGCCGGGTCGCGAAGTTATCGGAGCAGTCGAGGACCACATCGGCGCCGGAGACCGCTGAGAAATCCTCCAGCCTCTTGTGGACCGCCATGATCGCCACTTCGGGGTTGATGTCGTTCAGGGTCGCACGCGCCGCATCGACCTTCACCGAGCCCACCGATTCGGTGCGATACAGGATCTGCCGCTGCAGGTTGGTGAGGTCCACCGTATCCCCGTCGGCGATGGTGAGCCGGCCGATGCCCGCTGCGGCCAGGTAAAGCGTCGCCGGGCAGCCCAGCCCGCCGGCGCCGACAACGAGCGCGTGCGCGGCGCGCAGCTTCTCCTGACCTTCGATCCCGATCTCCGGCAGCAGGATGTGCCGGCTGTAGCGGAGAAGCTGCTGGTCGTTCAGTTCGTGGGTTTTGCTTTCGGCGTGTCGCTCTGCGCCACGGTCGGCGACTGCGACTTTACCGGCTCGCCCTTCAGGAATGCGATCGCCTGCGTGAGCTGGAAGTCGTCCTTCGAACCGAGCTCCGTTGGCTTCACCTCGCTCGGCGAGGCGGGCGGCTTGGTACGCGTCGAGGACGGCGCGTCTTTTTTCTCCGGGATGCGGCCGTTCTCGAGGTGACGCTGCAGGTCGGCTTCGCGCACGCGCACCAGCGTATCGCTCGGGTCCTCGACCAAGATGTCCGGCGTGATGCCGAGGGCCTGGATGGAGCGGCCGCCGGGCGTGTAGTAGCGCGCAGTGGTGAGCTTGATCGCGGTGTTGTTGCCGAGCGGCATGATGGTCTGCACCGAACCCTTGCCGAATGTCTGCGTGCCGATCACCTTGGCGCGCTTATGGTCCTGCAGCGCGCCGGCGACGATCTCGGATGCCGAAGCCGAGCCGCCATTGACGAGCACGACCATGGGAACGGTCTTCGCCGCGCCCGGCAGCGACTTCAGCACGTCGTCGCCACGACGCGCGTAGTCCTCGGGGCTCGCGTAGAACTTCTTACGCGCATCCTCGGCGCGGCCATCGGTCGAGACCACGAGCGATTTGGACGGCAGGAAGGCGGCGGAGATGGCGACGGCACCGTGCAGCAGGCCGCCCGGATCGTTGCGCAGGTCGAGCACGAGCCCCTTCACCTGGCCCTGCTTGAACAGACCGTCGAGGTGCTTGACGAGGTGCTCCGCCGTGGCTTCCTGGAACTGCGACACGCGGACCCATGCAAAGCCCGGCTCCATCATCTTGGACTTCACGCTTTGCACGCGGATGACCGCGCGCGTGATGTTGACGACGATCGGACCGGTCTCGCCTTTGCGCGTAATGGTGAGCGTGATCGAAGTATTCGGCTTGCCGCGCATGCGCTTCACGGCGTCGTTCAGAGTCATGCCCTTGACCGGCGTGTCGTCGAGCTTGATGATCAGGTCGCCGGGCTTGATGCCCGCTTTGTGCGCCGGGGTGTCCTCGATCGGCGAGATCACCTTGACGAAGCCGTCTTCCATGCCGACCTCAATGCCCAGGCCGCCGAACTGGCCCTGCGTGCCGACCTGCAGCTCGCGGAACGCCTCGGCGTCGAGATACGACGAATGCGGATCGAGGCCGGTCAACATGCCGTTGATGGCCTCGGTAATGAGCTTCTTGTCCTCGACCGGCTCGACGTAGTTGGTCTTGATCGCGCCAAACACTTCGGTAAAGGCGCGCAACTCCTCGATCGGCAGGGATGTTCGCGTCGTGCGGTCGGCGATCGCCTGGAAATTCAGGCTGATGAGGATGCCGGCGACCGCGCCGACGACCATGAATCCGATGTTGCGAAGCCTGGTGTGCATGATGCTCGCTTTATTTCAGCTTGACCCAGGACAGCGGGTCAAAGGCGCGGCCCAAGTGCCGCATTTCAAAGTATAAGCCCGTTTCCTCGCGACCACCGCTCGACCCCGTCGTGGCGATGGTTTCGCCCGCGGCGACCGCCTCGCCGGGCTCCTTGAGCAAGGACTCGTTGTTGGCATAGATCGAGAGGTAGCTCTCGCCGTGGTCCACGATAAGCAAATTGCCGAATCCGCGCATCCAGTCGGCATAGACCACCCGACCCCCGGCAATCGCGCGCACCGGCTGCCCTTGCGGGGCGCGGATGAACACGCCTTTCGCCTCTATGCCGGCCGCTCCTGTTGGAGCCCCGAAGCGCTGCCGCAGTTCCCCCCGCACCGGCAGGCGCAGCTTGCCACGTAACGCAGAGAATGAACCCTTAAGAGTTGCAAATTCTGCGGCGCCGAGGGCCTCGACGATTCGCGCGAGGCGTGCTTCGTCGGCGCGCAGCACGCGGATTTCCCTGCGGTTTTTGCGGATGTCGGCGGAAACCTGCACCAGCACGCGCGTGCGCGCGCGGCGCTCGGCCACCAGTTTCTCACGATCAGCGCGGATCGAGCGCTGGATGTCGCGCAGGCGCTCGGCGCGGGCTTTCGCTTCCTCGGCGAGGCGCTCCAGCGCGGCGATGGCGGCGCGCTGCTCGCCGAGGATGCCGGCTGCCGCGCGCGAAATGAGACCCAGATAGTACAGGCGGCGTCCGACATCGGCCGGATCGTCGCCCGATAAGGCGACGCGCAGCGCGTCCGGCGTGCCGGCGGCGGCCTGGGCGATGAGCATGCGCTCGATGGCGGCTTCCCTCCTCGCCACCTCTCGCCCTACGGCTTCGCGCTCGCGCGCGATGCGCGCCGCGTCGGTGCGCACTTCGCGCGCTTCCGCGCCGAGCCGAGCGAGACGCCGGTTCGACGCCGAAATCGCGCGCTCCGAGTCGCGCAAAGCGTCGCGCGCTTCGCGCTGCGAACCTTCCTTTTTTTCGAGCTCGGCATGCAGCGCGTCGATTCGCTTGCGCAGTCGCTCCAGATTGTCCTGCTGTGCCGCCGCGAGCGCCGGCGCGGCGGCGAGCGCGGCGGCGAGCAGAAAAGCGCGCGTCAGACTTTCACTTTCCCCTGGGCGGCGACCGATGCCACCCGGCGCGCGACTTCGTTGGGATCGCCGAGGTAGTAGTGGCGCTGCGGCTTGAGCGAAGCATCGAGCTCATAGACGAGAGGGATGCCGGTCGGGATGTTCAGCTTGACGATCTCGGTGTCCGAAATGGAATCGAGATGCTTGACGAGCGCGCGCAGCGAATTACCGTGCGCGGCAATTAGCACTCGCTGGCCGGCGCGCACCGCGGGCGCCACGGTTTGCTCCCAATACGGCACGACCCGCGCCACTGTGTCCTTCAGACACTCGGTCTGTGGAACCTTGATCCCCGCGTAGCGCGCATCGCTTCCTTCATAACGCGCGTCGTCCTGCTTCAGTTGCGGCGGGGGAATGTCGTAGCTTCGTCGCCAGGTCAGCACCTGCTCTTCGCCGAACTTCGCGGCCATTTCGGCCTTGTTCAGGCCCTGCAGCGCGCCGTAGTGGCGTTCGTTCAGGCGCCAGCTCTTCTCCACGGGGAGCCACATCTGGCCGGGTTCGTCCAGCGCGATCCATAGCGTGCGGATGGCGCGCTTCAGGACCGACGTGTAAGCCATGTCGAACGCGTAGCGCTCGGCCTTGAGCAGCTTTCCGGCGGCGCGCGCTTCGGCGATGCCCTGCAGGGAAAGATCGACATCGGTCCAGCCGGTGAAGCGATTTTCACGGTTCCAGTCGGATTCGCCGTGTCGCAGCAGGACAAGCTTGGGCATCCGCTTCATTATAATGACCGGCTCGGTGGATTTCGTCCGCAACAATCTCCTCCTCTTCGTCGTCGCCTTCGTTTCTGGCGCGATGCTGCTCTGGCCGCTTTTTCGCAGGAGCGCCGGCGGGCCGTGGGTCAACACCACGCAGGCGACGCACCTCATCAACCGCGAAGACGCTCTCGTCGTCGATGTGCGCGATCCGGGTGAATACGGCGCCGGCCACATCCTCGGCGCCAAGAATGTGCCGTTGTCGCGCCTTGGCGACGCCGACATCTCGAAGCGCAAGGACCGCCCGGTGATCGTGTACTGCGATACCGGCGATCGCGCGGGAAAGGCGATCGCGCTAATGAAAAAGCAGGGCCTGCAGCGCGTCGTGAATCTCACCGGCGGGTTGCGTGCCTGGCAGCAGGCCGGGCTCCCGGTTGAGAAGTAGGATGGCGAGGGTGGTGATGTACGCGACGGCGGCGTGCCCGTTCTGTCAGTCCGCCGAACGGCTACTCATCGCCAAGGGCGCCGCCATCGAGAAGATCCGCATCGACCTCGAGCCGGAGCGCCGCGCCGAGATGATGAAGAAAAGCGGTCGGCGTACCGTGCCGCAGATCTGGATCGGCGAGCGCCATATCGGCGGCTGCGACGACCTCTACGCCCTCGACCGGCAGGGCGGACTTGATCCCCTCTTGAAGGCGAAACCATGACGAACGGCCAGCAACCGCAGGCGACGTTCCAGATCGAAAAAATATACGTGAAGGACCTGTCGCTCGAAATTCCGAACGCGCCGCAGATCTTCACGCAGCAGGCGCAGCCCCAGCTCGAAGTGCGCCTGGACACTGCGGCGGCGCCGTTTTCCGAAGGCTATTTCGAGGCTTCGGTGAGCGCCACTGTGACCGCGAAAGTCGGCGACAAGACGATTTTCCTGGCCGAGGCCGTGCAGGCCGGCATCTTCCAGGTACGCAATATCCAGCCCGACGACCTCAAACCGCTTCTCGGCATCGCCTGCCCGACGATTCTTTTCCCGTACCTGCGCGAGACCATCTCGGATCTCGTGATTCGCGGCGGTTTTCCGCCGGTGCTGCTTGCGCCGGTGTCGTTCGAGGCGCTTTATGTGCAGCGCTTGCAACAGGAGCAAGGGGGCGCGCCGGGCGCGGCCGAGCCGAAGGTCGAACTCGCCCGGTGACGCGCGTCGCCGTGCTCGGCGCCGGCGCCTGGGGCACCTCCATCGCGTCGGTGCTGGCGGCACGGCACGACGTCACCTTGTGGGCGCGCGACCCCGCGCAGGCGGACTCGCTGGAACGCACGCGCCGCAACGAGCGCTACCTCCCCGGCTTCAGCGTTCCCGACGCTTTGAAGATCACGGCGACGTTCCCCGCGGCGGATCTCTACCTCGCCGCGACGCCGGTTGCTGGCCTGCGCAGCGTGGCGGAAAAGGCGCAAGGCAAGGCGCCGATCGTTTGGCTCTGCAAGGGCTTCGAGCAGGGCAGCGGGCTTCTTCCGCACCAGATCGTCGAGCAGGCGCTCGGTACCGACGTGCGTTGCGGCGCGCTCTCGGGGCCCTCGTTCGCGCAGGAGGTCGCGCGCGGTCTTCCGTGCGCGCTCACGCTCGCCGCGCGCGACGCCTCGTTCGCACGCGAGGCCGCCGCCATCGTGCACGGCGGGCGCGTGCGCGTGTACTACAGCACCGACCTCGTGGGCGTGGAGATCGGCGGCGCGGTGAAGAACGTAATGGCCATCGCGGCGGGCATCTGCGACGGTCTCGGCCTCGGGCACAACGCGCGCGCCGCGCTCATCACGCGCGGCCTCGCCGAGATCGCACGCCTGGGCGCGACCATGGGCGCGCAGCCCGACACGATTTTCGGCCTGACCGGCGCCGGCGACCTGATTCTCACCGCCACCGGTGAGCTCTCGCGTAACCGCCGTGTCGGTTTGCAGCTCGCCGAAGGTCATGCACTGGACAGCATTTTGAAGACGCTCGGCCATGTGGCCGAAGGCGTCTACACCGCGCGCGAGGTCGCGAAGCTGGCGACAACGCGCGGCGTAGAGATGCCGGTGAGCGAGGCAGTGAACGCGGTGCTGGAGGCAAAGCTCGCGCCGAATTCCGCGGTCGAGCAACTGCTCGCACGCGATCTGAAGAAAGAAGCCTAGGCCGAGCCCAGGAAGCCGATCTGGCGCCACGCTTCGAACACCACGACCGCCACGGCGTTCGACAGATTGATGCTGCGGTTGCCGGCGAGCATCGGCAGGCGCAGCCGCGCGGAGGCGTCGAACTGCTCGAGCAGCTCGCGCGGCAGTCCGCGCGTTTCCGGGCCAAACATGAACGCGTCGCCGACGCGAAACTCGACCGACGCGTAGTCGCGCGAGCCGCGCGTGCTGAGCGCGAACAGGCGGCGCTCGCCGAGCCGCGCCTTGCAGCTCGGCCAGTCCTTGTGCACTTCGATGTGGCTCAATTCGTGGTAGTCGAGCCCGGCGCGTCGCAGCTGACGGTCGTCCATGGTGAAGCCGAGCGGCTCGACGAGGTGCAGCCGCGCGCCCGTGTTTGCGGCGAGGCGGATGACGTTACCGGTGTTCGGCGGGATCTCGGGATGGAGGAGCACGATATGAAACATCAGAGCGTGCGCGCCACGACCCAGTTGACGACGCGCGAGGCGCCGGCCTCCTTCAACACCGAAGCGATCTCATTCAGCGTAGCGCCGGTCGTCATGACGTCGTCGACGAGTGCGATGCGCCGCCCCGCGGCCGAGCGCGTGCAGCGAAAGGCGCCGCGCACATTGCGCTGGCGCTCAGCGAACGGCAGCTCCATCTGCGGCGGCGTGTCACGGATTCGCTCGCAAAGGTCCAGTTCCACTTTTTTTCGTGCAACGTGCCGCGCAATTTCGGCGGCGTGGTTGTAGCCGCGACGCCGTAGCCGCTCGGCCGAGAGCGGGACCGGTACGACGCAGTCCACTTCTTCGCGAGTAACCACGTTGGCGAGCAGACCGCCGAGCACACCGGCGAGCGCCAGCTCGCCTCTGAACTTGAGCGCCTGTACGAGCGCGTCGCCCGGAAACTGGTAGGCGAGCGCGGCGCTCGTCGCGTCGTAGTGCGGCCGCTCCGCGAGGCAGCGACCGCAAATTTCGCCGCGCGGCGATTCCAGCGCGCAGCGCGGACAGCGCAGCTCGGAAAGACGCGGCAGGTCGCTGTCACACGCCGAGCAGAGCGCGTCCGACGCCGCGCCACGGCACAGAAAACAAGTGCCGCCGAAGAGTCGGCCGGTCAGATTGCGCATACTATTGGTGCATGTGGACTGTAGCGCAGCTCGCCGCGGACCTGGCCGCGGGCCGCACCACGAGCCGTCAACTCACTGAAAAGGCGCTTGCCCGCATCGCCGATCCGGCGGGCGAAGGAGCGCGCGCCTTTATCAAGGTGTACCGCGAAGCAGGGCTTGCGCAGGCTGACTACGCGGACGCATTGCGCAAGAGCGGCGCGCGGCGCTCGCCCGTTGACGGCCTGCCGGTGTCGATCAAGGACCTCTTCGACGTCGCCGGCGACGTGACACGGGCCGGCTCGAAGGTGCTGGAGAGGAAAGCGAGCGAAGACGCTTTTGCGGTCGCGCGCTTGCGCGCCGCGGGCGCGGTATTCGTCGGAAGAACCAACATGGTGGAATTCGCCTTCGGCACGACCGGCATCAACCCGCATTACGGCACGCCGAAAAACCCGTGGGACCGCAAGACCGGCCGGCTGCCCGGCGGATCGTCGTCGGGCGCGGCGGTGGCCCAGGCCGACGGCATGTGCGTGATGGCGCTTGGCTCGGATACGCGCGGCTCGGTGCGCATCCCGGCTGCGTTTTGCGGCGTCACCGGCTTCAAGCCGACCGCCCGGCGTGTACCGCGCGATGGAGCTTTCCCGCTTTCGTACACGCTCGATTCCATCGGGCCGCTCGCGAACTCGGTTGCCTGCTGCGCCGCTTACGATGCAATCCTCGCCGGTGAACCGGCGCGGCCGCTTCCCGAGCTGCCGACGAAGGGTTTGCGCTTTCTCGTGCCGAAAGGCGAGGCGCTCGATGCTCTGGATGGCGAAGTGGCCGAGGCGTTTGCGATTGCGCTCGAGCGTCTGCGGCGCGCGGGCGCACTCGTCACCGAGAAGCTACTGCCGGCGTTCGACCGTCAGGGCGAATATTTCAAAGGCGGCGGCTACGCGGGCGCCGAGGCCTATGCCATCCATCGCGCGAACGCCGAGCGCCTCGCGGAGTACGACCCGCGCGTGGCGAAGCGCGTGCTCCTCGGCAAGGATCTCTCCGCTGCAGACTACGTGGATCTTGGGCTTCTGCGTGCCCAATTTCAGCGCGAAGTGGAGGGGGCGCTCGCGCCGTTCGACGCTTTCCTTTTGCCCACTGCGCCGTGCATCGCGCCGTCTATCGACGAAGTGAACGCGAGCGACGAGGCGTACTTCCGGTGGAATATGCGCATCCTCAAGATCGTCGGGCTGGTGAACTTCCTCGACGGCTGCGCCGCGTCGCTGCCTTGCCACGATCCGGGCGCGGCGCCGGTCGGCCTCA
>JAICPQ010000073.1 GCA_025929745.1 Burkholderiales bacterium
ATCGCGGCAGTACGCGTGCCGCCGTCGGCCTGCAGCACGTCGCAGTCGATATGGATGGTTCTCGCGCCGAGCGAGGCGAGGTCAACGACCGCTCGGAGCGAGCGTCCTATTAGTCGCTGGATCTCTTGTGTGCGACCGGATTGCTTGCCGCGCGCGGCTTCACGATCGGTACGGGTATTGGTCGCGCGCGGCAGCATCCCGTACTCCGCAGTCACCCAGCCCCGGCCGGAATCCTTGAGAAACGGCGGTACGCGTTCCTCGACGCTCGCAGTGCACAGCACCTGCGTGTCGCCGAATTCCACCAGAACCGAGCCTTCCGCATGCTTGGTGTAGCGGCGCTGGATGCGAACCGGGCGCAGCGCGTCGGCCGCACGCTCGTTCTGCCGTTTCACTCCCATGCCATGGCCACCACGGAGATATTGTCGCAATCGTCGCCTGCGCTCCCTTCAGCCGCGGCCACGAGCGCCGGGATGGCTTGCTCCAGCGGGCGTGAGACGAGCCCTTCCACGAGCTCGTCCTGGCTGAGCGGACCCCACAGGCCGTCGGAGCAAAGCAGCACGATATCGCCGTGCGCAAGGCGCGCGTTCACTACGCGCTCGATGCGCGGCGTCTGGTACCCGCCGAGGCAGTTGAGCAGGCGGTTGCGGTACGGGTGGGTCGGGACCGCCTCCTCGCGCAGGCGACCCTCGTCGACGAGTCGCTGGACGACGGTATGGTCGCGGGAGCGCGCGAGTACCCGGCCGCCGCGCACGTGATAGAAGCGGCAGTCCCCGACATAGGTCCAGAACACCTCCCCGTCTTGTACGACGCAGGCAGCAAGGACGGTGCGCGGCGATTCCAGAAAGCGCTGCTTGCGTGTCTCACGCAGGATAGCCGCATGCCCCGCGAGGCACGCGCGCTCCAGGAAGGAGGCGGGATCCGGAAGGGCATCGCGCGCTTCCGCGCCGAAGCTTGCGCTCATCACATCGAGTGCGATCTGTGCGGCGACCTCGCCGTGTACGTGGCCGCCCAGACCGTCCGCCACGGCCATGAGCGTGGCCTGCGGCGTTCTCCAGTGGCCGAGGCGATCCTCGTTGGTGTCGCGCGCCCCGAGAACGCTAGCTTCGACGATCTTCACCGAGCAGGACTTTCTGCAGCGCGAGCACGCTCTGCGGCCGGCGCAGATGGTCGAGCTCCAGACACCAGTCCACGGCGTCGAGGAGCTCGGGTGCGTACTTACTCGCGAGCGCGCGGCTCGCTGGAAGAAAAACATCCTCGACGAGGCGTGTGTCGGCCGGCGGCGGCGCCACACCGGCGAAGCAGGCATACATCGTGGCACCGACGGAGTACACATCGCTCCAAGGGCCGAGCAACGAACGGTCGGTGTGCATCTCCGGCGGCGCGAAACCGGGCGTAAAGGCGCTCGGCAGCTTCAGACCATCCGCAGAGAGAACCTGGCGCGCGGCGCCGAAATCGATGAGGACGGGAGAGCCGTCCGTGCGCAGGTAAACGTTCGCCGGCTTGATATCGAGGTGCAAGAGCTTGCGCGCATGCACCTCGCGCAGCCCGTCGAGGAGCTGTGCGAACGTGTTGCGCACCCAGAGCTCCTCCAGCGGGCCGCGGTGGCCTTTGATGTGCTCGCGCAACGAGCGGCCCTGCTCGTAGCGCATGACGAGATAAACCGTATCGTTCTCGCGGAAGAAATCGAGCACGCGCACGACATTCGGGTGCTGGAGGCGGGCGATCGCCCCGGCCTCCTCGATAAAGCAGTTCATCCCGGCGTGGAAAAGCTGCGCCGCGTCGGCCGGTATTTGGAAGTGGCGAGCCCCGTTCACGCGCAACGGCATCGTCGCGGGCAGGTACTCCTTGATGGCGACCACGCGGCCTTCGTCGTCCTCGGCAAGGTAGACAAAGGAAAATCCGCCGATCGCGAGCACGCGCTGAATGCGGTAGCGCTGCAGCTGCGTGCCGTCGGGGAGCGGTTGGTTGGCTTGCGATGGCATCTACCCTATGATAGCTCCGCCACTTGTCTCTTCCCGTCCAAAGCATGACCGGCTACGCCGCCGCGGCCGCCGGTTCTCCGCGTGGAACGCTCAGCCTCGAGCTGCGTTCGGTGAACTCGCGCTTTCTCGATCTGCAGTTTCGCATCGCGGAGGCGCTGCGCGCGCACGAGCCGCTGCTGCGCGAGCGCATTTCTGCGCGCGTGGCGCGCGGCAAGATCGATTGCCGGCTCTCACTCACCGAGGAACCCACCCAGGGCGCCGCGCAGCTGAACGGCGAAATGATCTCGCGTCTCAAAGCGCTCGCCGACGCCGCGCGTAAGTCTTTTCCCGACGCCGCGCCGCTCAGCATGGCCGACATCCTGCGCTGGCCTGGGATGGTGGCCGAGCCGACCGACGACGAGGGATTGCGCAGCGCCGTCGATACGCTATGCAGCCAGGCGCTGGATGATTTCGTTGCCGCGCGCTCGCGCGAGGGCGCGAAGCTCGCTGCCGGCATCGTCGAGCGCGTTCGCGCCATGCTTGCGCGCGTGGACGAGGTAACGCCGCTTGTTCCACAGGCGCTTGCGGCCTACCAGGAGAAGATCAGCCAGCGCCTGCGCGAGGCGATCGGCTCCGCGGACGACGAGCGCATTCGCGCCGAAGTGGCACTTTTCGCCGCGCGCGCGGACATCGCCGAGGAGATCGACCGCCTGCGCGCGCACCTGGGGGAAACCGAGCGCGTGCTTGCCGCCGGCGGCCTCGTCGGCAAGAGACTCGACTTCCTCGCACAGGAGCTGAACCGCGAGGCGAACACGCTCGCCTCCAAAGCCGCTAGCCCGGCGATCGCCGACTGCGCGCTCGAGCTCAAGGTGCTGGTCGAGCAGATCCGCGAGCAAGTGCAGAACATTGAGTAGGAAAGGGCGCCTTTTCGTCATCACCGCGCCTTCCGGCGCGGGCAAAACCTCGCTCATCGATGCGCTCACACGCGCCGATCCGACGCTCAAACTCTCGATCTCGTACACCACGCGCGCGCCGCGTCCCGGTGAGTACAACGGCGTCGATTACCATTTCGTCGACGACGCGACTTTTCTTGCGATGCGCAGCCGCGGTGATTTTCTGGAGAGCGCGGAAGTGCACGGCCATCGCTACGGAACATCGAAGCGCATCATCACGGAGGCGCTCACTCGTGGCGAAGACATGATTCTCGAAATCGACTGGCAGGGCGCTCGCCAGGTGCGACGCATTTATCCCGATTGCGTAGGCATCTTCATCCTCCCGCCCTCGGTGGAAGAACTCGAAAAGCGCATGCGTTCACGTGCCCAGGATTCCGAGGAGGTGATCCGCCGCCGCCTGGCGAATGCGCGCGACGAACTCGCGCACGCCGGAGAGTTCGAATACCGTATAATTAACAAAGACTTCGACTCAGCCCGGCAGGAGCTCGCCCGGGTCATCGCGGTCGAACGCGCAAAAACCTGAAGAGACCTATGGCCCGAATCACCGTAGACGATTGCCTGAAGAGAATTCCCAATCGGTTCCAGCTCACCCTGGCCGCGACCTACCGTGCGCGCCAACTCAGCGCCGGCGCGAGCGCGCTCGTCGAGCCCAATCGCGATAAGGCGACCGTGATCGCGCTGCGCGAAATCGCGTCCGGCAAGGTAGGCACGGAAGTTCTGAAGCGCAGCGCGACCGCGCCCTCGGCGCCCACGCTTTGACGCCGGGGTTGTAACCCACCCGGGGTCGGGTAATCTGGCCCCATGGCAGCCACCGCAGAGCTTCTCGATCCGGGCCGCTTCGGCTATCTGAAGCCGAAGGACGTGGCTCGGCTCGCCGAGGCCTACCGGTTCTCCGAAGCCGCCCATGCCGGGCAAACCCGGCAATCGGGCGACCCGTACATCTCGCACCCGCTCGCGGTGGCCGAGATCCTCGCCGACTGGCACCTCGACGGCCAGACGCTCATGGCGGCGCTGCTGCACGACGTGACCGAAGACACCTCGGTCACCAAGGACGAGATCTCCGACACCTTCGGCAGGCCGGTCGCCGACCTGGTCGACGGCGTCTCGAAGCTCGACCGCATCGAGTTCCAGTCGGCCGAGGACGCGCAGGCCGAGAACTTCCGCAAGATGCTGCTCGCCATGGCGCGCGACGTGCGCGTCATGCTGATCAAGCTCGCCGACCGGCTGCACAACATGCGCACGCTCGGCGCCGTACCGCCAGCCAAGCGCCGGCGGGTTGCCCGCGAGACGATGGAGATCTACGCCCCGATCGCGAACCGGCTTGGCTTGAACACGCTGTACCACGAGCTGCAGGAGCTCGCTTTCACGCATCTCTATCCGGTGCGTTACAAGGTGCTCGCCAAGGCGACGAAGGCCGCGCGCGGCAACCGGCGCGAGATGATCGGCCGCACCCTGGAGGCCATCAAGAAGAAGCTCGCCGAGAGCGCAATTTCGGCGCAGGTTTTCGGACGCGAGAAGCATGTGTATTCCACCTACCGCAAGATGATCGAGAAGCACCTATCGTTCTCCGAGGTGCACGACATTTTCGGTTGCCGCATAATCGTGAAAGACGTGCCGTCGTGTTACCTCGCGCTCGGCGCGTTGCACGCGCTCTACAAGCCGATTCCGGGAAAGTTCAAGGACTACATTGCGATTGCCAAGGCGAACGGCTACCAGTCGATCCACACCGACCTGATCGGTCCTTATGGCGTGCCGGTCGAGGTGCAGATTCGCACCGAGCAGATGCATCGCCTTGCCGAGTCTGGCGTCGCCTCGCACTGGATGTACAAGGACGACGCCGACAGGCTCTCGGAGGTGCAGAAGCAGACGCACCGCTGGCTGCAGTCGCTGCTCGAGATCCAGCACCAGTCGGGCGATCCGCAGGAGTTCCTCGAGCACGTCAAGGTGGATCTCTTCCCCGACGAGGTCTACGTTTTCACGCCGAAGGGCAAAATCCTCTCGCTGCCACGCGGGGCCACCGCGGTCGATTTCGCCTACGCCGTGCATACGGATATCGGCAACCGCTGCGTGGCGGCCAAGGTGAACGGTGAGCTCGTTCCGCTGCGCACGGAGCTGCGAAACGGCGACCGTGTCGAGATCATCACCGCAAGCCACGCCAAGCCGAGCGCCGGATGGCTGCAATATGTGCGCACCGGCAAGGCGCGCTCGAACATCCGGCACTTTTTGAAGACCATGCAATACGAGGAGTCCGCCGGCCTGGGTGAGCGGCTTCTCGACCAGGCGCTACGAGGTCTGAAAAGCTCGCTCGGCGAAATCGACGATGCGGCGTGGGAGCGCGTAGTGCGCGACAGCGGCGCGCGCTCGCGCGAGGAGCTGCTCGCCGACATCGGGCTCGGCAAGCGGCTGCCGGCGGTGGTGGCGCGGCGGCTGATGAAGAAGGCGGACCCCGAGGAAACCAAAGCGGCCGGCAGCGTGACGATCCGCGGCACCGAGGGCATGGCGGTGCAGCTCGCGACCTGCTGCCGGCCGATCCCCGGCGACGCCATCGTCGGCTCCATCAAGAAGGGACAGGGGCTGGTCGTTCATGCGACGGAGTGCGGCGCGATCGTGCGCTCGCGCAGGAACGAACCCGATCAGTGGATCGACGTGGAATGGGATGCGCGCATCACGCGGCTTTTCCAGGCGGCGATCCACGTCACGGTGGAAAACCAGCGCGGCGTGCTGGCGAAGGTCGCCTCCGAGATCGCCGAGGCCGGATCGAACATCGACTCGATCACCATGGAAGAAGACCGCGCGGTCTTCACCACCATGCACTTCGTGCTCGAGGTGGCAAACCGGCAGCACCTTGCGCGCGTGATGCGGGCCTTGCGCCGCCTGCCCGACGTCCAGAAGATCACCCGGACGCGGGAATAGGAGCTACCAGCTGCGGCGCGCGTTCAGTGTGATGCCAAAGCGCCTCGAGTAGAGCTCGACAATCGGCAGGCGCGGCACATCCGGACGGTTTGGCAGGAAGCGCTCGCCTTCGTACGCGTCCAGGTGCCAGTAGCGCACGCCGATGCCAATCTGCGTATGGCGCCGCACCTCGTGACGCAGCTCGACATCGGCTTGCACGCCACGGCCTTCACCTTCGAGCACGATATTCGGCACTGGTCCGAGATCGGTCGGTGACGTACGCAAATGGTGGCTATCATCGTTGCGCACCTTGCCGTACGGAACAAGCGCGAGATCGACATCCAGACGCGTGCGCGGGCCGATATCCAGCTGCGCGGCAACGCCGACCCGCAGGGCTTTCCAGACCACCTTGTTCGTGATCACCAGCACGTTGTGCGGTATGTCGCCCCCAATGAAACCGAGATGGTCGGTAGCGCCATAAGCATCGACGGTTTCGCTCCACTGGCCGTAACCCACAAAAGGCACCACCGCCAGCCGCTCGGTGTTGAAGACCCAGTCCGCGCGCCCGATGTCGACCGCCCCGTAGCCAATGCGCCCGCCCGTTACCGAGGACGTGGTGTCCGAGAACTTGATCTGCCCAGCGTTGAAGTCTTCGTCGCGGAAAACGCCCCGATTCACCGACCCGATCCCGAGGAAACCCTTGAGGAACCAGTCGCCGAAATTACGGCGACCGAATACCTCGAGCGTATTGGCGTCGAGGTTTTCATAGAGCAGGACCGAGGTCGGGTTGCCAAGCGTGGGATCCAAGGGTTGGGCGTTGTGACTGCGCTTGGTATCGCCGGTGCTCGCCCAATAACGCACACCCGCCTCGCCGCGCGGCGCACTCTCGAGCGTGGGCTCGGCGAGCGCCGCGCCAGACGCTGCGGCGAGGACGATCAGCCAGCGGAATTTTTCGCGTTTTTCCATTTGTTGGCGACTGTGCGCGTGCGTTTGAGACTCTGGAACCCGGCCGACGTGCGCCAATACTCCTTGTTTCGACGCCGGAGTATATCTGTCGGGTTCTCCCGACAGGATGCATCTCGATGCGGGCTTTGCTAGTCTCGCCCGCGTCGTATAACAAAACCAACCCTATCTCATGACACGCTTCATCTCATTGGTCCTTGCAGGCACGCTCGCCGGCTGTGCCGGTGACAATCCTTTCGACACGATGGCCCATCGCGACAGCGGGGCGCTGATCGGGGCCGGCGTCGGCGCTGCCATCGGCGCGATCGCCTACGACAGGAACCGCACCAAGGGCGCGCTCGTGGGCGCGGTCGGCGGGGCGCTCGCCGGCGGCGTGGTCGGCCGCTATATGGATGACCAAAAACGCGACCTCGAGAAGAACCTCGCGCAGGAGATCAAGCTCGGCCAGGCGCGCGTAGAAAAGCTGCCGAACGACATAGTGCGCGTGACGATGACCAACCAGACCGCTTTCGAGACGAACTCCGCCCAAATCAAACCGGCCTTCAACAGCACCATGGATAAGCTTGCCGAGGTGGTGGTCCGCTACAACAAGACCTCGCTTACCGTGGTCGGACACACCGACGACGTGGGCTCCGACGCCTACAACCAGAAGCTCTCGGAGCAGCGCGCGCTATCGGTCGCGCGCTACCTCGAAGGAAAGCGCGTGAATTCCATGCGCCTCGCCACATCCGGAAAAGGCGAAACGCAGCCCGCGATGAGCAACACCACCGAAAGTGGACGCCAGGCGAACCGCCGCGTAGAGATCTACGTCGAGCCGGTGGTGCAAGGTTGATAGGCCATCCGACGCAGCCCCCCGTGCACTTCGGAGCAGCTTCGCTCGACTACCATGGCCGCGCACGGAGGGTAAAAACCATGGTGATCAAAGGCCAGTCGGACATCGAAATCCAAATCTCGGACATCGGCTACATCTGCCTGAAGCAAAACGATGGCGATGGCGAGCACACGGTCAGCTTCGCGCCGGCTTACGCGGCGAAGGTCGCCACGGCCATCAGCCAGCTTCAGGACTTCGCGCAGCGGAAGTTCGAGAAGAGCGCGTTCGTCGAAGACGACTGAGCGCCTCGCTTCCGCCGTCGGGACTGGTACCGCGTGAGGGCCTCGTTACCCTCACGCATGTCATCTACGGCCTGCACGCCTTCAGCGCGCTCACCGGGCTCTTGAGCCCGGCGATGATCGTCACCGCCTTCCTCACCGGCTGGCCGTCGATCATCGCGGTGATCCTGAACTACGTGAAGCGCTCCGAAGTGCGCGCGACCTGGCTCGACTCCCACTTCGCCTGGCAGATCCGCACCTTCTGGTTCGCGCTGCTGTGGCTCGCGATCGGCGGCATTCTCTTTATCACGGTGGTCGGGATCCCCTTCGCGCTCGCCCTCTGGTTCATCACAGGCATCTGGGTGCTCTACCGCATCATCCGGGGCTGGCTCGCGCTTTCCTCGCAAACACCGCTGCCGCGTTAGGTATAGACGCGATTGCCGGGCGCGGCTAGCATGCGACGCGATGCACGCATGGAAAGTCTGGGCGCTCGCCCTCTACTTTCCCGCCGCGGCGCTCGCCCAAGCGGACATTTCGCTGAAGGTCGGTGCGCACACATACCAGGCAAGCGGCCAGGGCGAATGCAAGTCGGCCCCCCGTGCGAGCATCTACAACATCCCGGCCGCGCTCACTTCGGTCTCGCACCGCGCCGGCACGAATTCCCTCAATCTGTCCCTCTGGCAGCCGACCGACGGCAAGCCCGCGATGCTGAGCCTCAGCGTGACGACGGGAGGCAAGACCTACCTCGTTGACACGGTGAGGGACAAGAAGGGGTCCGGCAAGGTGGTGCGCGAAAACCTCACGATCGTCCTCGACGCCGTCGCTGCGAGTGGAGAGAAGATCACCGGCAAGATCCAGTGCCGCTCGTTGGGCGCCATCCAGGCGGAGGGCGGTTGATCAAGCGCATCGTCGCCCTCATGCCAACGGCAAAGAGAGCGCTTGCAGCGCGGTAATGCGTTCGGCGCTGCCAGGCTTGATTTGATTTTCCCGCGGCCGGGAGGCATGATGGCCGCTGACGCAGGGCAACAAAAAAAAGGGGTACCGCCATGCGACGGGTCGTGTTCAATAACAAGGGGGGTGTCGGCAAATCCACCATTGCCTGCAATCTCGCGGCGGTCAGCGCGGCGGGCGGCGCGCACACCCTGCTCGTCGATCTCGACCCGCAGGGCAATTCGACCCAGTACCTGATCGGCAAGCCCGGCCGCGAGCTTGAACCGACGCTCGCCGATCTATTCGAGCAAGCGCTCGGCTTCCCGCTGTACCCGAAGAAGCCCGCGGAGTTCGTGCACGGCACTCGCTTCCAGCGGCTCGATGTGCTGCCGTCGCACCCGATGCTCGCCGAGCAGCAGGGCAAGCTCGAGTCGCGCTACAAGATCTTCAAGTTGCGCGAGGCGCTCGCCCAGCTCGACAAAGAGTACGACTTCATCTACATCGATACGCCGCCCGCGCTGAACTTCTTCACCCGCTCGGCGCTCATCGCAACCGATGGCTGCCTCATCCCTTTCGACTGCGACGCGTTCTCGCGCAGTGCGCTCTACGGCCTGCTCGACGACATCGCCGAGATCCGCGCCGATCACAATGCGGGGCTCGTGATCGAAGGAATCATCGTGAACCAGTTTCTCGGCCGTGCGAGACTGCCGCAGAAGATGGTGCAGCAACTCCTTGCCGAGGGCCTGCCGGTGCTCGAGCCCTACCTCTCCTCCTCGGTCAAGGTGCGCGAGTCGCATGAGCGCGCGATGCCGCTCGTTTATCTCGAGCCGAAGCACAAGCTCACCCAGGAGTACATCGGGCTCCATGCGGGGCTCGAAGCAAGACGGCAGGACGAGGCGCGCAAGCGCGCCTAGGGAATCGCTGCTCGAGCTCAGCCCTTGAAGCGCGCTTCGCGCCAAGCCAAGGCTGCTTTGAGGCCCTGCTCACGTGCCAGGTCCATGAAGCGTTTCTTGTCAGGCGAACCGGTGGATTCGATGGCGTGGTCGATGTCGAGCGCTGCGTCGAGGGCGGCGCGCATGCCCTGGATTTCATAAGTTCGGTTCAACGCCTTCTTGGTGTCGCGCACGAGCTCGGGGTCGATAACCGCGATGTTTCTGGCGATGCGGAGTGCGGCGGCGAGGTGCTCGCCCGGCTCAACGACGCGGCTGACGATGCCAAGGGCGAGGGCGCGCTCGGCGTTAACGGAGTCGTCGCCGGTCAAGAGGATGTCCTTGGCGGCCTTCGGGCCGACCATCCACGGCAGCAGGAGGGTGACGATGCCGGCGCCGAATTTAAGCTCGGGCTCGCCGAAGGTGGCGTCGCGCGAGCATACGGAGATATCGCAGGCGAGCGCCATCTCGAACGCGCCGGCCATGCACGGGCCATGAATGGCCGCGATGGTGGGCTTGGCGCACTCCCAGAAGCGCATCGTGGTGGAGAAGTCGAGGTCGAGAATCTCGCGCCACACCTGCGGGCCTTGCGGATTGCGTGTCATCTGCTCCTTGAGGTCGAACCCCGAGGAAAAGCCGCGCCCCGCGCCGCACAGCACGATCGCGCGCACATCCGGGTCGGTCTCGAGCGCGTCCATGGCGTCGTTGATCTCGAGGAGCATGCTCTTTCCGAGCGCATTCAGGCGATCGGGCCGGTGCAGCTCGAGCTGCGCGACGTGGCCGTCGCGGATCACGCGGATCGATTCGTATCTGTTCATCGGGTGTACGGCCTCCCCGGCCGGGACAAGCTCGTTTGCCTCCAGCATCGCGGCGAAGCGTCCGCGGTCGGCCTTGCCGGTCCGCCCCGCAGGAAGCTCGCGCGCGAAGTAGAGCACGTCGGGCAGCTTGTATCGCTCCAGGCGCGCGCTGAGAAACGCGTAGACC
>JAICPQ010000024.1 GCA_025929745.1 Burkholderiales bacterium
CGCGATGCTGCTGTTCGGCTTCTCGATCAACACCCTGACGCTGTTCGGGATGGTGCTCTCGATCGGCATCGTGGTCGATGACGCGATCGTCGTGCTCGAGAACGTCGAGCGCATCATGGCGGAGGAAGGGCTCGCGCCGCGCGACGCGGCGGTGAAGGCGATGAAGGAAGTAACGAGCCCGATCATCGCGATCGTGCTCGTGCTGTGCGCGGTGTTCATCCCGATCGCGTTCCTCGGCGGCCTGACCGGCGAGCTGTACCGCCAGTTCGCTGTCACCATCTCGATCGCCGTCGTCATTTCGGGTTTCGTTGCGCTCACTCTTACGCCCGCGCTATGCGCTATCGTGCTGCGGCGCGAGCACAAGCACGCCGACACCTGGTTTGGCTGGTTCAACCGCGGCTTCGCGCGCATCACCGACCGCTACGAATCCGGCGTCGCCTGGATGATCCGACGCGGCGGCATCGCGATGCTGCTCTTCGCGGGCATGGTGGCGCTCACCGGGCTGCTCTGGCGCATTACCCCGGGCTCGCTCGTGCCGGACGAGGACCAGGGATGGTATTTCGCGCCGGTGATCCTGCCCGACGGAGCCTCGCTAGCACGCACCGACCGGATGGTGGAGGAAGTGAGCGCCGCCATCCGCTCGAACCCGTTCAACGAGCACGTGATGGCCTTCACCGGCTTTGATTTCGCCGGCGGCTTCGTCTTCCGCGAGAACGCGGCCACCATCTTCGTCACGCAGAGGCACTGGGATGAGCGCCCGGTGCCGGTCGGCGCGCTGGTCGGCGAGTTCTACGCAAAGACGGCGCACCTCAAGGAAGGGCTTGCGATCGCGTTTCCGCCGCCGGCCATCTTCGGCCTCGGCACCGCCGGCGGCTTCGAGTTCTACATCCAGAACCGCGGCGAAGGCGGACCCAAGCGGCTCTGGGAGGTCACGCAGCAATTCATCGGCGCCGCGTCGCAGAGCCCGAAGCTCGGGATGGTGAACACATTCTGGCGCGCCAACGTGCCGCAGCTCTACGTCGATGTGGACAGGGAGAAAGCGAAGAGCCTGGGCGTGCCGCTCGACGACATCTTCAGCACGCTCGCCGCGACGCTCGGCAGCTATTACGTCAACGACTTCAACAAGTACGGGCGCACCTGGCAGGTGCTGCTCTCGGCCGAGTCCGGCCAGCGCGCGAACCCGGAGGACGCGGGCTCGGTGTATGTGAGAAGCCAGAAGGGGGAAATGATTCCGCTGCGCTCGCTCGCGCGCATTGAATACACCAACGGCCCGGGCACGATGACGCGCTTCAATAACTACCCGGCGGTGCAGGTGCTGGGCGGCGGGCGGCCGGGCGTGAGCTCTGGCGAGGCGATCGCCGAGATCGAGCGCATCGCGAAAGAGGTGCTGCCGCCGGAGTTCAGCCTCGACTGGAGCGGCGCCTCGTTCCAGGAGAAGCGCTCGGGCGGCACTTCGATCCTGGTGCTTGCGCTCGGCGCGCTCATGGCCTTCCTCATCCTCGCCGCCCAGTACGAGAAGTGGTCGCTGCCGCTCTCGGTCATGCTTGCGCTGCCCTTCGGTACCTTCGGCGCGCTCGCCGCGGTGTGGCTGCGCGGGCTGACCAACGATGTGTACTTCCAGATCGGCCTGGTCACGCTGCTCGGCCTCGCGGCGAAGAACGCGATCCTGATCGTGGAATTCGCGGTGCTCAAGCACCATGAAGGCCTCTCGGCTTCGGCGGCCGCGGTCGAGGCAGCACGGCTTCGCTTCCGGCCGATCCTGATGACCTCGCTCGCCTTCATCCTCGGTGTGCTGCCGCTTGCGATCTCCACGGGCGCGGGCGCCGGCGCGCGCGTCTCAGCGGGCACCGGCGTGATGGGCGGCATGCTCGCCGCGACGTTCCTCGCCATCTTCTTCGTGCCCACCTTTTTCAAGCTCCTCACCGATCGCCATTTCACCGAGAAGCGCTCGAGCCAGGAAATCAAGGACGAGGCGACACGCGCTCGCGTCGTCACGCATACGCCGGTGCATCACCCGCGCGTCGCGCCCCACGGAGGCGACGAATGAGGGTGCTGCTGCTGGTTCTGTTCGTGGCCGGCTGCACGGTCGGGCCCAAGTACGAGAAGCCCGCGGCCGAGCTGCCCGAGCAGTGGAAGGAGAGCGCGCCACGCTTCGCCGACGACGGGCGCTGGTGGCGCATCTACGAGGATGCGCAGCTGGAAAAAGCGGTCGAAGAAGCGCTGGCGGGCAACGGCGACCTGCTTATCGCCGCGGCGCGCGTCGACGAGGCGCGCGCGCTCCTTGGCGAGGCGAGCTCCTTCTTCTGGCCGACGGTCGATGCGCAGGCTGCGGCGAGCCGCCAGCAGATCTCGACGCGCACCGCGAACACGTTTCCGGCCTTCCAGCGCGAGTACAGCAACCATCGCGCGACGCTCAACGTGTCCTACGAGCTCGATCTCTTCGGGCGCCTTCGCTCCAACGCCGCGGCGGCGCGCGCCGAGCTGGAGGGCAGCGAGGCTTCGCGCGAGGCGGTGCGCCTCGCGCTCGCCGCGCAGGTGGCGAAGTCGTATTTCGCCTTGCGCTCTCTCGACGAGCAGGTCGCGCTCACGCGCAAGACGGTCGCGCTGCGCGAGGAAGCGCTCGGCCTGCAGAGGAAGCGGCTGCAGGGCGGCGTGATCTCGGAGTTCGACCTGCGCCAGCTCGAAGCCGAGGCGGCCGTGGTGCGCGCGCAGCTGCCGCCGCTCGAGCGGGAGCGCGAGCGCGAAGAAGTGGCGCTTTCCATCCTGCTCGGGCGCAGTCCGAAGCAGGTGTTCGAAGGCACTGTGGCCGTCAGGCAATCATTTGAGGAAAAGCCTGGCCCACCCGCCGTGCCGTCCGGCCTGCCCTCGGAGCTCCTCTTGCGCAGGGCGGACCTCGTCGAAGCCGAGCGAGTGCTCGCCGCGGCTAATGCGCGCATCGGCGTTGCGCGCGCCGAGATGTTTCCTTCCATTTCGCTTACCGCGTTCCTCGGGAGCGAAAGCGCCGCGCTCTCGAATCTCTTCTCGGGCGGGGCGGCCGCCACGTGGCAGATCGCCGCCGGTGTGACGCAGCCGATCTTCGCCGGCGGACGCCTGCAGGCGCGCACCGAGGCGGCCGAGGCGCGCGAGCGCGCGGCGCTCGCGCAATACCAGCAGGCGATCCGCACCGCATTTGGCGAAGTGAGAACGGCGCTCATCGCGCAGAGCCGCGCGCGCGAAAGCTACGAAGCCGAATCCGCGCGCGAAGCGGCGCTCAGCCAGACGCTGCGGCTTGCGCGCCTGCGCTACGAGAACGGCGTCGCGAGCCAGCTCGACGTGCTCGACGCCGAGCGCGGGCTGCTCGCGGCGCAGATCGCGCGCGTCGATGCGCTGCGCGCGCACCGCGCCGCGGTCGCGGACCTCTTCCGCGCGCTCGGCGGCTAGCACCGATGGTGCTGTTGGTTGCAACGAGAAAGGGCGCGTGGCTTTTCCACACCGATAGCGCGCGGCGCAGCTTTCGTCTTGACGGGCCGCATTTCCTCGGCCACATCTTCAATCACATCGTGCTCGATCCGCGCGACCGGCGCACGCTGCTCGCTGCGGCCAAAACCGGGCATCTCGGGCCGACAATCTTTCGCTCCACCGACCGCGGCAAGACTTGGAAGGAGGCGGCCCGCCCTCCGGCGTTTGCCAGGGCGGCCGACGGAAAGGGGCGCTCGGTCGACCACACCTTCTGGCTGACGCCCGGGCATGTCTCACAGCCCGGCGTCTGGTTCGCCGGCACCTCGCCGCAGGGCCTCTTTCGCTCGGAGGACGGCGGCTCGAGCTGGGCGCCGTTCTCGCCGATCAACGAAGACGCGCAGTACCGGGAGTGGATGGGCACGGTGCAGGACGGCACGCCCGACGGCCCGAAGCTCCATTCGATCATCATCGACCCGCGCGATCCGAACCGCATGCTTTTCGGCATGTCAGGCGGCGGCGTGCACGAGTCGACCGACGGCGGCGCGAGCTTCGCGCCGCTGATCGACGGGCTTGAGGTGGTCGAGGGATTCGACCGCGCCAACGCAACCTTCCACGATCCGCATTGCGTCCGCATTTCCCCGAGCAATCCCAACCGGCTCTACCAACAGAACCATTGCGGCATCTATCGGCTCGACCGACCCGCGCGCGAATGGGTGCGCATCGGCAGAAGCATGCCGAAGCGCGTCGGCGATGTCGGGTTTCCGCTCGTCGTACACCCGCGCGATGCCGACACCGCGTGGGTGTTGCCCATGGACGGCGGCACGGTATGGCCACGCACGAGCCCGGACGGCAAGCCGGCCGTGTTCGTCACTCGCAATGCGGGCGCCAGCTGGCAGCGCCAGGACGCCGGGCTGCCGGAGCAGCATGCGTGGTGGACGGTGAAGCGCCAGGCCATGTGCGCGGACGCGGGCGACCCGCTCGGCTTGTACTTCGGCACGACGAGCGGAGAGCTCTGGATGAGCGCGGACGAGGGGCGCAAGTGGAAATGCATCGCGCGGCACCTGCCCGAGATCTACGCGGTCGAGGCCGGCGAGCTCGCGTGAAGGTGCTGATCCCGAGCCCGCTTCACTCCTACACCGGCGGGCCTCGCGTGGAGGCCGAGGGAGAAAGCGTCGCTGCGCTGCTCGCCGATCTGGACCGGCGCTATCCGGGCATCCGTTTCCGCATGGTGGACGAGCAGGACCGCATCCGCCGGCACATGCGCGTTTTCGTGAACGGCGAGCAGGTGTTAGATCTTCGCCACGCGCTCGAGCGCGGCGATGAGGTAGTGATCGTCCAGGCTTTGAGCGGCGGCTAGACGGGACGGCGCGGCGCACCGAGCGCAGTAGTGCGCCAGTTGAAACGGATGGCGAGCACGCGCAAAGTGAGGGTGAGCACAATAGCGGCGTACGCTGCCTTCTCCACGTCGACGCCGTAACGGTCGATGGCAAAGACGAAGGCGGCGCAGCCAGCGAGCGTCGCGACTACGTAAAGCTGTCCGGGCTTGAGGAGCAGCGGCTCCTCGCGCACGAGCACGTCGCGCAGCAGGCCGCCGCCCACGGCGTTGCACAGCCCGACGAGCAGCGCGGCTTCCGCCGGCACGCCCGCCACCAGCGACTTGTTCGCGCCGTAGACCGCGTACACACCGATCGCGGCCGCGTCGACGTACGCGATGAGCGTCTCGAACCTTTTGGCGGCGCGCTGCGCCAAGATGCCGAGCGCCAACGCAGCTCCGACCGCATAGATAAAGCGCGCGTCGTGCATGACCGCCGGAATTTCCTGAAGGAAGATGCCGTCGCGCAGCAGGCCGCCGCCCACGCCGGTGACGAAAGCGAGAACGAACGCGCCCACCACGTCGTGGCCTCGCGTGGTCGCCGCCCATACGCCGGTGAGGGCGAACAGGAATACGGCAGCGAGATCGAACCAGATCGGCAGCAGAAAGGTGACGCCCGCCATGGGCGCCCATCCTACGCCTGCTGGCCTTACTATTCGCCGCTCAAGCCAAGGGAGGAGCCCATGCTAAAACCCGTAGTGCACGCAGTCCTTTGCGCCGCCGCGCTTGTCGTCCTGCCTGCGTGGGCGCAGACGCCCGAAGTCACGTTGACCCGTCTGGACTGCGGGACCGGCTTCAACGATCCGCGCCGCTTCAGCGACACCTTCGCATACACCGACGACAAGAAGCCGTTCACGTTCAGCTGCTATCTCATCAAGCACGGCAGCGATTACATGGTCTGGGACACCGGATACCTGCCGGGCTCGGTGCCGAACGCGACCAACAAGCCCCTCGCCGACCTGCTGAAGCAGATCAACGTTAATCCTGATCAAGTAAAGTTCGTCGGCATCAGCCATTTCCACGCCGACCACACCGGCCAGCTCCTGCCTTTCGCGAATGCGACGCTCCTCATCGGCAAGGGCGACTGGGACGGCGTTACGGCGAACCCGCCGGCGCAAGGCGCGAACATGACCGGATTCAAGGTTTGGATCGCTGAGAAGCGCAAGGTCGAGCCCCTGAGTATGGACAAGGACGTGTTCGGCGACGGCAGCGTGGTGGTGCTGCGCACGCCGGGCCATACGCCGGGCCACTCGAGCCTGCTCGTCCGGCTGAAGGACAAGGGCCCCGTCATCCTGATCGGCGACCTCGCCCACTTCCAGGAGAACTACGAAGCGAACGGCGTGCCGGGATTCAACTACGACCGTGCGCAGACCATCGCTTCGCTCGAGCGCATCAAGCAGATCGAGAAGAACCTGAAGGCGACGGTGATCATCCAGCATGACCCGCGCCACATCGGCAAGCTGCCCGCGTTCCCCGCGGCCGCGCGGTAGGCACGGTGAAGAGAACCGGTCGCGCGCTCGCCCTGGCGCTTGCGCTTGCGTTCTGCGCTCTAATGGCGGCGCAAGCCCAGGGGCAGCAGATCGCGCGCATCGGGCGCCTGTCTCCTATCTCTGCCGATGCTGACGTGGCGAACTTGGCAGCGTTTCGCGAGCGCATGCGTGCGCTCGGCTGGGTGGAAGGACGTAACTTCACCCTTGTGACGCGCTTTGGGGACGGGCGCGCTGCTCGTCTGCCGGAGATTGCGGCCGAACTGGTGCAGCAGCGCGTGGACCTCATCCTCGTCGGCTCGAGTCCGGGCGCGCTCGCGGCCAAGCGCGCGACCAGCACGATTCCGATCGTGGTAGTGACGACTGGCGATCCGGTTGCCGACGGCATAGTGACGAGCCTTGCCCGGCCGGGAACGAACGTGACTGGCGTGACCGCGCTCGGGCAGGCGCTCAACACCAAGCGGCTCGAGCTCATCAAGGAGGCCGTGCCGGGCGCGAAGCGCGTGGCCGTGCTGCTCAGCCCCGGAGAACTCTATACGGCTCCGTTGGTGCGGGAGACCCAGCGCGTCGCTCGCGCGCTAGCGGTCGAGGTCCGATTGTTCGAGGCGAGCGATCCGGAAAGCCTCGAAGCGGCGTTCGCCGAGATGCGCTCCGAGCGCATGGCGGCGCTGATGGTGCAAACCAGTGCGCTGTACATCACGCATCGCAAGCGCATCGTCGAGCTGGCGGCGAAGACCGGGATTCCGGCGGTCTATGGCGAGCGCCAGTTCATCGATGCGGGCGGGCTGATGTTCTACGGCGCTAGCCTGCGCGACATGTACAGCGATGCCGCTGTCTATGCCGACAAGATCCTTAAAGGCGCAAAGCCGGGCGATCTGCCGATCGAGCAGCCGACGAAGCTGGAACTCATCATCAATTCCAAGGCGGCGAAGGCGCTCGGCATCAATTTCCCAGCTTCCGTCCTGGCGCGCGCCGACGTGATAGTTGACAAGTAACTAAGCGAACACGTAAGCGTCCATCGCAAGGACGCCCGCGTCGATCGCGTCGTAAACGCGCTCGGCTTTAGCTTTCTCGGAGGCTGCGCCGAGCGCGAAAAAAAGCGGCAAGAAGTGCTCGTCGGTCGGGTGCGCGCGCACGCCATGCGCGGAGCGCTCGCGATAGTCGAGCAACGTTTCCAGGTCTTTACTGTTGAGCTTGTCGAAAACCCACGCCTGGAATTCGCGCGCATACGGCGCGGCCGCGCCTTGCCCGCGTGACCAGTCGCGCAGATTGTGAGTCAGGTGGCCGGAGCCGACGATCAGGACGTCCTCCTCGGCGAGCGCACGTAGCGCGGCGCCGAGATTGAAGTGGTGCCGCGGGCCGAGCGCCGGCTGGAGCGAGATTTGGACGACTGGGATCTCCGCGTCGGGATACATATAGAGAAGCGGCGACCACGCGCCGTGGTCGAGGCCGCGGCAGCCGTCGATACCGGCGGTGAAGCCCGCCTCCTTGAGAAGCGTTTGCGCACGCTTCGCCACGCTCGGGGCGCCGGGCGCGGGATAGCGCAGGCGGTAGAGCGGCTCCGGAAAGTTGTAGAAGTCGTGGATGGTCTCCGGCTTCTCCGCGCCGGTGAGCATCGGGATGTTGGTCTCCCAGTGCGCCGAAGCGATGAGAATCGCGCGCGGCCGCGGCAGGCGCCGCGCGAGCGCCTGCCACGCCGCTCCAGCCGGTCCCGGCTGGAGGGCGTGCATCGGCGAGCCATGGGAGAGGAAAAGGCTCGGCAGCATGCTCAAGCGGCCTTTGCCGGCTCCTTCGGAAGTAGCCCCTCGGCCTGCAGCGCTTCCTTCACCTTCGGACGCGCGCCGACGCGCTTTTGATACGCGGCGAGGTTCGGCCACTTGGAGAGGTCGATCTGCGTGGGCCTCGTCCAGTTCAAGAGCACGAAGAGATATGCGTCCGCAACGGTGAACTGCTTGCCCATTAGGTAGTCCTTGCCTTCGAGCTGCTTGTCGAGCCAGTCGAAGCGCGTGGCGATGTTCTGCTTCGCGATGGGCTTGTAGTCGTCGGGCGTATTGGGCTTGAAGAGCGGCGAAAACTGCTTGTGGACTTCGGAAGTGAGGAAGTTGAGCCACTCCTGCAGGCGGTAGCGCTCGATTGTGCCGTTCTTCGGCGCGAGACCCGCGTCAGGCTTCTGGTCGGCGAGGTACTGGACGATCGCCGGGCCTTCGGTCAGCACCTGCCCGTTATCGAGCTCGAGCGCCGGAACGTAGCCGCGCGCGTTCACTTTCCAGTAGTCGCCGCCGCCTTCAAACGTCTTGTCCTTGGTGTTCACTTTTTTGAGTTCCACCGCAATGCCGAGCTCGCGGGCGACAATGTGCGGGGACAGCGAGCAGGCGCCGGGTGAGTAATACAGTTTCATTGCCATGATCTCCTTTCGTTAGGACTGGGTGGTAAGCCGCAAGTTGGGTGCCACAAACCGGTTGCCGACGGCGTATTTTCCGTCGCCGAGCAGGGCCGCCACCACAGAAGCGGCGATCAGGAACACCGGATATTCCCAGCCGCCGTTCGCGGCGCTGAACACCCAGCCGTTGCCGGCGTGCACCCAGGTGGCGCCGAGCAGGATGGGAATGAGTCCGAGGGCGACGATGCGGGTGCCGATGCCCGCGAGGAGCGCAACCCCGCCGACGAGCTCGCCCCAGAACGTGAGGTAAGCGAGCGCGGCGGGAAGGCCGATCGAGGCGAAGAACTGCGCCGTGCCGGGAAGCGTGTACATGAAGTGCTTCAGGACGAGCGAGTGCGCGATGTACATCACGCCGAGCGAGACGCGCAGCACAAGCGCGGCGTAAGGGGCGGTGCGATGGTCGATCATGACGTCTTCTCCGTTGTGGGGATGGTTCCAAGGCGTCCCGCCTGGTAGTCGGCGAACGCCTGCTGAATTTCGCGCGGCGTATTCATGACGAAGGGTCCATAGCCCGCAACCGGCTCGCCGAGCGGCGTGCCGCTCATCACGAAGACGATGGCGTCGGTCTCGGCCTCGAGTACGAAATCCGCTCCGCTCCGGCTCAGAATCACGAGCTCGCGCTCGGACGCGACCGAAAGCTTGCCCTGAACGAGGTAAAGGGCAGCGCTGTCGGCTTCGGCGAGCGGTACGTGAACCGATTCCTTGGCGCGCAGGCGGATTTCGAGGAGCGTGATCGGCGTGAAAGTCTGCGCCGGACCTTTCCTGCCTTGAAACTCGCCGGCGATGACGCGCACTCCATCCACGACCGGGATGTCGGCCGCGCGCAGCGTCTGATAGCGCGGCGGCGTCATCTTGTGCCGGGCCGGGAGGTTCACCCAGAGCTGCAGGCCATGGAAGCGACCGCCGCGTCGCGTGAAAGCGCGCGAATGGAATTCCTTATGGAGCAGTCCCGCGCCGGCGGTCATCCACTGCACGTCGCCCGGGCCGATGCGTCCGCCGTTGCCGGCCGTGTCCTCGTGCTCGACCTCGCCTTCCATGAGGACCGTCACGGTCTCGAAGCCGCGGTGCGGATGCCAGCCCACGCCGCGCGGCTTTTCCGCGGGCAGGAAATCGGCCGGCCCGAAGTGATCGAGCAGGATGAAAGGCGATACCTCGGGATGGCGCTGATAGTCGAGGACCGTGCGGACCGGGAAGCCGTCGCCGACCCAGTGGCCCTCGGGTTCACGGTAGATACGTTGGGCGGTTTTCATGAGCGCTACTATCGTCGCGCGCTGTACTGGGATAAAGTAGGGACCTGTGGATACATCATTGCGAAAAACGGGATAATGGATCGCCTCGGCGCGATCCAGTTGTTTGCGCAAGTCGTTGAATTCGGCAGCTTTGCCAAGGCGGCGGCGCGTTTGGGAGTGTCGACTTCGGCGGCTTCTCGCCAAGTCGCCGATTTGGAGGCGCATCTCCAGACCCGGCTTCTGAACCGCACCACGCGCCGCGTGAGCCTCACCGAGAGCGGTCGCGCATTCTATGAGCGCGTGGTGCAGCTTCTTGCCGATCTCGAGGAGGCCGAGCAGGAAGCGGCGCGCGCTGCCGTCGTGCCGCGCGGCACGATCCGGCTCACCACTTCGGTCAACTTCGGCGTACGCCACCTCGCCCCGGCCGTCGCCGAATTTCTCGCCGCGCATGCCGAGGTGCGCTTCGACGTGTCGCTCTCCGATCGCGTGGTCGATCTCGTCGAGGAAGGCTTCGACCTCGCGGTGCGCGTCGGCGCGATCGGCTCGGACAATCTCGTGGCCCGTAAGCTCGGCGAGACGCGCCTCGTGCCGTGCGCGGCGCCGGCCTACCTTGCGGCGCATGGCGCCCCGCAAATTCCGGAAGATCTCGAAAAGCATAATTGCTTCACGTACGAATACGTGACGCCGCGCAACGTCTGGCGCTTCCGCGATGCGTCCGGCGCAGAGCGCGCCGTGCGCGTCGCCGGCACGCTGCATTCGAATAACGGCGACCTGCTGGCCGAGGTGGCCGCGCGTGGCGCCGGCATTACGTTCGAGCCGGCCTTCATAGTCGGGCCCGAAGTGCGCGCCGGACGGCTCGTGCCGCTGTTACAGGACTTCACGCCCCCGCCGGTGCCGATCTACGCCGTCTACCCGAGCCGCAAACATCTCTCGGCCAAGGTACGCCGCTTCGTCGAATTTCTCGTCGAGCGCTTCGCGCACGGCCAGGACTGGAGCGCGGCATGAGGGCGCTCGCGCTGCTCCTCTGGCTCTGGGCGGGCGCAGCGGCGTGCGCCGACTGGGTCATCGTGCCGACCGAGCCGCGCGTGGCGGCGGGGGCGCGCTTCGAGGTTGTGGTCGTCCCGCCGCCGGGGCAGCAGGCCCCGAACGAGCTCATCGTGCAGATGGGAATCGACATCGCGGAGCTCGCCATCACTATGGGCGCTACCGGTCCGATGCAGGACGGCCGGCGTGCCTACGCCGCGACGATGCCGACCGCGGCGAGCGGGCCGGTGAACCTGCGGCTCGCCGAGTTTCCTTCGAACGTCAGCGTGGTGGTGGCACGGCGCTCGGACGCGATCGAGGGCCTCGCGGGCGGGTTCGGCGCGGGCGAACACGAGCCGCTGCTCTCGGAGAACGAGCCGATGTACTTCATCATTGGCTCACGCGGGGGGTGGAGCGCGCGATTTCAGATATCGCTCAAGTACCGGCTTTTCGACGCGACCGCCGGCCTCGGCCAGGAACGGCCATGGCTGTCAGGCTTGTATCTGGGCTACACGCAGAACTCGATCTGGGATCTCTCCACTGAATCGAAAGCGTTCCGCGACACGAGCTACCGGCCTTCGCTTTTCTGGAAGTGGGAGCGTGCGCGCGGCGCAAAGGCATTCTTCGACGGCGCGCGCGTGGGCTTCGAGCACGAGTCGAACGGCGGCGATGCAGACACCTCGCGCTCGATCAACATCTTCTTCATGCGCCCGCAATGGCGCTGGCAGCTGCCACGCGGCGGTACCTTCGAGTTCATGCCGAAGGTCTACGCGTACCTTGAAAAGGAGGACAACTCGGATATCGACGACTACCGCGGCTACGCCGACTGGCTGGTGCGCTACGAATCAGGCGTGAACTGGATCGCCAGCACTATGCTGCGCCATGGGACCGCGGGCAAAAACAGCGTCCTCATCGACGTGTCGCGTCGCGTGCGCGACCTTAAGTTCGGCCCCGTGAGCGGGTACTTCCACGTGCAGTTTTTCGCTGGGTACGGCGAGTCGATTCTCGAGTACAACGTGCAGCGTAAATCCCAGCTGCGCGTAGGGTTTGCGATCGTGCCCTAGAAGGCTAGGTGTCTTCGGTCTTCGGCGGGCGCCAGGTATAGGGCACCGGTCCCGGCGCACGCAGCACGCGCAGCATGCGAAGGGCGCCTTCCTTGCGGCCTTCGCCGCTACGGTAGTAGCCCGGTACGAGCACGGTCTCGTAGAAGCCCATGGCACGGTAGAAGCGGCGCGCGGCGTCGTTGCCGGCGCGCAGCTCCAGATGGATGCTCGCCATACCGGCGACGCGAGCCGAATCGAGCATCCAGTCGAGCATGCGCTGGCCAATGCCGAGACGACGATGCGAGGGTCGCACCGCGAGGAGCACGAGGTGCGCGCGCTCGTCGCCGAATTCCATGATGGCGAAGCCCGCGACCACGCCCTTCGCCGCGGCTTTCGCGCCTTCGCACGCCACCACGGCGAGCGTGTCGCGGTCGCGCATCGCGCGAAGCACGCGCGCCGCGTCGTACTTCCAGCCCAGGCCCGACTCGATGAAGTCGCGCGACATCGTCGCGATCGCCTGCGAGTCGCGCGGCTCGGCGAGTCGGATGGTGATGGCGCGAGGTGTCATGGCGGCAACATTGTGCCATGAGAAAATGGCCGCTGTCGCGCGATGACGGCCAAAAAACAACCCAATCTCATCGTCCTTCTGGTGGATGACCTGCGCTTCGACGAAACCGGCGCGTCGGGCCATCCCTACATGAAGACGCCGAACATCGACCGCATCGCGCACGAGGGCGCGCGCTTCGCGAACGCGTTTCACACCACCCCGCTCTGTTCGCCGAATCGCGCGTGCATCGTGACCGGCCAGTACGCGTCGCGTCACGGCATCATCGACAACGTCGGCCGCGAGGCGATGAGTCATCGCCTTGCCAACTATCACATCGAACTTCAGCGCCTGGGCTACGACACCGCGCACATCGGCAAATGGCACATGGGCAACGATGCCGCGCCGCGCCCCGGCTATGACACCTGGATCAGCTTTCGCGGACAAGGCACGATTACCGATCCGGTGTTCTGGGAAGGCGGCCGCGAAGTGCCGCTCTCGGGCTACGTCACCGACCTTCTGAACGAGCGCGCCGTCGAATTCGTCGCTCGCCGCCGCAGCAAGCCGTTTGCGCTTTTTCTCGCGCACAAGGCCGTGCATCCCGACGTGCAGCAGAAGCAGGACGGCACCATCGACCTCGCGACCATGCGCGGCTACGTGCTGCCCGAGCGTCATGAAGAGCTCTACCAGGGCTGCACCTATCCGGCGCGGCCCAACGTGCGGCCGATCGACGAGGTGCTGCGCCAAAAGCCCGCGTGGCGGGAAGTGTTCGAGCTGCGCAACCGGCCCGAAAGCCGGCCGTTCCTCGACGGTCTCGCCTCGGGGACGCAGGAGGAGATCCGCCGTCGCGCGGCGATGATGGCCTCCGTCGACGAGGGCGTGGGCGCGCTCCTCCGGGCGCTCGAGGAGAAAAAGATCCTCGACGACACGGTGATCCTGTTCCTCGGCGATAACGGCTTTTTCTTCGGCGAGCACGGCCTCGGCGCCGAGCGCCGCTTCGCCTACGAGGAAGGCATCCGCACCGCGTTCTTCATGCGTTATCCGCGCCTCGCAAAGCCGGGCACCGTAATCGAACGCATGGTAATCGCCCTCGACATCGCGCCCACGATGATCGAGCTTGGCGGCGGACGCCCCGGCGCCCACATACAGGGCCGCTCGCTTGTGCCGCTGCTGCGCCGCCGCGCCGCCGATTGGAGGAAATTTTTCCTCATCGAGTACTACAACGAATCGGCCTGGCCGTGGATCGTCGGCATGAGCTACAAGGCGGTTCGCACCGAGCGCGCAAAGCTGATCCATTGGGTGCACAAGAACGGCGTGGACGAGCTCTACGATTTGCAAAGAGACCCGTACGAGATCACGAACGTGATTCGCAAACCGGCGTACAGTAACGAGCGCGCGCGGCTCTACAGAACGCTACGAAGTCTGGTCGCAGAAGCCGCCGGCCTATAAGCAGGCAAGAAAACGGGAGGAAGCATGAGCAGCATCGCCGTCGATCTCACCGACGATGTGAAGTCGCGCTCGGCGTCGAGCGCGGCCGCCAAGCTCGAACACCTCAGCGGCGACACCATGGTGCACGAGCTCATGCAGCTCAGCCCGGGTCTCGCGCAGGACGTGCTCGCCGAGCTGCCCAACGAGGCGCGCGAGCGCGCCATTGCCGCCGCGCCCGCGGATGTCGCGCGCCAGTGGCAGCGCACCGGGCTGTATGACCCGGGAACCAACGGCCGGCTGATGGAGCCGGTGGTCGGTTCGTTCCCGCCCGATGCCAAGGTCGGCGAGGTGGTCGAGAGGCTGCGCGAGCTCGTGACGCGCGCGCTCATCACGTACGTCTACGTCGTGGACCGCCACGAGCATCTTCTCGGCCTGGTCACCATGCGCGATCTCCTGTTCAGCCCGCGCGAGCGCCGGCTCGATGAGGTGATGCTGCGCGGCGCGTTCGCGCTGCACGCCGCGATGCCGCTCCAGGAAGCGATGCGGCTCGTGCTTGGGCGGCACTATCCGGTCTACCCGGTGACCGACTCGGAGCGGCGCCTGATCGGTCTCGTGCGTGGGCAGACCATGTTCGAGGCGCAGGCGATCGAGATCACCCTGCAGGCCGGCAGCATGGTCGGCCTCGAGAAAGAAGAGCGCCTCGCCACACACTGGATCCACAGCCTGAAGCTGCGCCATCCGTGGTTGCAATTGAACCTTGTCACGGCCTTCCTCGCCGCCGCGGTCGTTGGGCTCTTTCAGGACACGATCGACCGCATGGTGATCCTCGCGCTTTTCCTGCCGGTGCTCGCCGGGCAGTCAGGCAATACCGGCTGCCAGGCGCTCGCCGTCTCGCTGCGCGGCATGCCGCTCGCCGAGCTCATCCCCGGCACCGCGCGCCCGAGCATCTCGATGGTAACCTGGGTGGGGTGTCTTAACGGCATCGGCGTCGGCATCGCCGCCGCGGTCGGTATGTACATCACGGCCACCGGTCAGGGCCAGGATCAGGCCTGGATGCTCGCCTTCGTCGTGTTCCTTGCGATGATCGCCTCCTGCATGGCGAGCGGCATTTCCGGCGCCATCATCCCGCTCACGCTGAAGCGCCTGGGCCTCGACCCGGCAACTGCGTCGAGCATCTTCCTTACCACCGCGACCGACGTCGTCAGCATGGGCATGCTTCTCGGCCTCGCAACCATCCTCATCCGCTAAAAGGGGTCAGGACCCTTTTTTCCGAAAAGGGGCCGGACTCCTTCTCTTTACCTGGCGCAGGGCCTGAACTGGCAGTTCATTGCCGGATCGCGGCCGACGTAGCTGCCATCGGGGCACTGCTTCGCTTCCATCGTGCATGCGACG
>JAICPQ010000218.1 GCA_025929745.1 Burkholderiales bacterium
CTTCTATGAATCCCGGCCATGGCGAGCATCAGCATCGCACTGTCGAAGGGGCGGATCTTCGACGAGACCGCACCGCTGCTCGCGCGCGTCGGTATTCAGCCACGGGATAACCCCGAGACCTCGCGCAAGCTCGTCATTGCCACGAACCGCCGCGACCTGCGGCTCGTCGTGGTGCGCGCCGCCGATACTCCGACTTATGTGCAGCATGGCGGTGCCGATCTCGGCATCGCCGGTCGCGACGTGCTGGCCGAGCATGGCGGGGAAGGCTTGTACCAGCCGGTCGATCTGCGCATCGCCAAGTGTCGGATGATGGTCGCCGTGCGCAAGGGCTTCGACTACGAGGCGGTGGTGCGGCGGGGCGCGCGTCTGCGCGTGGCGACGAAGTACGTAAACATCGCGCGCGGCCACTTCGCCGCGAAGGGCGTGCACATCGACCTCATCCGGCTCTATGGCTCGATGGAGCTTGCGCCGCTCGTCGGCCTCGCCGACGCGATCGTCGATCTCGTCTCCACGGGCAAGACATTGAGGGCGAACGGTCTTGTCGCGGTCGAGGAGATCATGCCGGTGTCGGCCCGCCTCATCGTGAACCAAGCGGCGCTCAAAACCAAGCGCGCGGAACTGCAGCCGCTCATTGATGCGTTTGCCCAGGCGGCCGGCCGATGAAGCTGCGCCGCCTTTCTACGAGGGATAAAACCTTTTCTAGCAAGCTCGCGGCGCTGACACGCTACGACGCCGCGCAGGACCCCGCGGTACAGCGGGCGGTGCGCGGCATCATCGCTGACGTGCGCAAACGCGGCGATGCGGCGGTGCGCGCGTACACGAAGAAGTTCGACGGAGTCGCGCCCAGCGAGTACGCCGTCACCGCAAAGTGCCTGGATTCGATCCCGCGCGACCAAGCCGACGCGCTGCGCATGGCGCACGAGCGCATCCGCGCCTTTCATGAGCGGCAGCTGCAGCGCTCCTGGGATTTCACCGATGCCGATGGCACGCGCCTGGGTCAGCAGGTGAGCGCGCTAGAGCGTGTCGGACTCTACGTGCCCGGCGGCAAGGCCGCCTACCCGTCTTCCGTGCTCATGAACGCTGTGCCGGCGAAGGTGGCCGGCGTGCGCGAGCTCATCATGACGAGCCCGAATCCCAACCCGCTGGTACTCGCGGCGGCCGCGCTAGCCGGTGTGGATCGCGTGATCGGAATCGGCGGCGCGCAGGCCATCGCCGCGCTCGCCTACGGCACGAAATCCATCCCGCGCGTGGACAAGATCGTCGGTCCCGGCAATGCGTACGTGGCCGAGGCGAAGCGCCAGGTGTTTGGCGAGGTCGGCATCGACATGGTGGCTGGTCCTTCCGAAATCCTCGTGATCGCCGATTGCTCGGCGAATCCGGATTGGGTGGCGATGGATCTTTTTTCGCAGGCCGAGCACGACGAATCCGCGCAGGCGATTCTCCTGTCGCCCAAAGAAACCTACCTGAACGCGGTCGCGGGTTCGATCGTGAAGCTTCTGGGGGAGATGCCGCGCCGGAGGGTGATCGAGGCGTCGCTCAAGTCGCGGGGCGCGCTCATCCTGACGCGAGACCTCGACGAGGCGTGCGCGGTGGCGAACCGAATCGCGCCCGAGCACCTCGAGCTCGTGGTGGAAGATCCCGAGGCCTGGTTGCCGAAGCTGACCCGCGCGGGCGCCGTCTTTCTCGGCGCGTGGAGCTCGGAAGCGATCGGCGACTACTGCGCCGGGCCGAACCACGTGCTACCGACCGCCGGCACTGCGCGCTTCTCCTCGCCGCTTGGGGTCTACGACTTCCAGAAGCGCACGAGTGTGATCGCGGTATCGCGCGTCGCTGCCGTCAAGCTTGGTCGCGTCGCCGTGATCCTCGCCGAAGGCGAGGGTCTTAGCGCGCATGCGCGCGCGGCGCAGATGAGGTTCGAATGACGCCCGAAAAGCTGGTGCGTCCGGAGATCCTGGCGCTCAAGGCCTATCACGTGGCGCCAGCGGAGGGCATGGTCAAGCTCGATGCCATGGAGAACCCATATCCGTTGCCCGAGAAGACCCGGCGTGAGCTGGCCGACGTCCTCGCACGGTTGGACCTTAATCGTTATCCGGACCCTTCGGCGCCGAAGCTGCGCGCGTTGATCGCGCGCAAGATGGGCGTGCCCACTGGCATGGAAGTGATGCTCGGCAACGGCTCTGATGATCTCATTCAGATCGTCACGCTGGCGCTTGCCAAGCCGGGCGCGGTGATGATGTATCCGGGTCCCACCTTCGTGATGTACGCGATGAACGCCACGTTCTTCGGCCTGCGCGCCGTCGCGGCGGGGCTGCGCGAGGATTTTTCGCTCGACGCGCAAGCCTTCATTCGCGCAGTGACTGAGCACAATCCGGCGCTCGTCTACATCGCTTATCCGAACAACCCGACCGGCGTGCTTTACCCGGAAGCCGAGGTCCTCAAGATCATCGAGGCGTGCCCCGGTTTGGTGGTGCTCGATGAGGCGTATCACGTGTTCGCGCAGAAGACCTTCATGCCGCAGCTTGAGCGTTTTCCGAACCTGGTCGTGATGCGCACCGTGTCGAAGCTCGGACTTGCCGGCATCCGCCTCGGCTACCTGGCTGCACGGCCGCAATGGGTCGAGCAGTTCAACAAGGTGCGCCAGGTGTACAACGTGAACGTGCTCACGCAGGCGGCGGCGACTTTCATGCTCGAGCGGCTGGATGTGCTCGAGGAGCAGGCGGCGCGCATCCGTGTCGAACGAGACGTGTTGGGCAAGGCGCTGCGAGCGCTGCCGGGCGTCACGGTATTTCCTTCGCAAGCCAATTTCTTCCTCATCCGCGTACGGGACGCCGACAGGACCTTCGAAGCGCTCAAGCGTCAGGGCGTGCTGGTGCGCAACCTGAACAGTTCCGCACTCAGCAATTGCCTGCGCGTCACGGTCGGCACGCCGGAAGAAAACCGTATACTCGTGAATGCCTTGCGCGAGGCGCTGCAATGAGGACGGCTGAAGTCACCCGCAACACCAAGGAAACGCAGATCCGCGTCAAGGTCAACCTAGACGGCAAGGGCGTAGCGAAGCTCTCCACCGGGTTGCCCTTTCTCGAGCATATGCTCGACCAGGTCGCGCGCCACGTGATGATCGACCTCGATATCGACGCGAAGGGCGACCTCCACATCGATGCGCATCACACGGTGGAGGATATCGGCATCACGCTCGGCCAGGCCGTAGCCAAGGCGATTGGCGACAAAGCTGGCGTGCGCCGCTTCGGGCACGCCTACGTGCCGCTCGACGAGGCCCTCTCGCGCGTGGTGCTCGACTTTTCCGGCCGTCCCGGCCTCGAATACCACGTCAAGTTCACGCGCGCCCTGATCGGTGAGTTCGACGTCGATCTGATGCACGAGTTTTTCCAGGGTTTCGCCAACCATGCGCAAGTGACGCTGCATATCGACAATCTGCGCGGCGACAACGCGCACCATCAGTGCGAGACCATGTTCAAGGCTTTCGCGCGCGCGCTGCGCATGGCGGCCGAGCCCGATCCGCGCGCAACCGGCGCTGTTCCTTCCACCAAGGGGACGCTCCAGGGTTGAGAATCGCCGTCGTCGATTACGGCATGGGCAATCTGCGCTCGGTGTCCAAGGCGCTCGAGCGCGTCGCCCCGCAAGCCGAAGTGCTGGTGACTGCGGACCCCGAATCGATCCGGGGCGCGGACAGTGTCGTCGTGCCCGGACAGGGTGCGCTCCCCGATTGCATGCGCCAACTCGGCGCGAGCGGGGCGCGTGAAGCCGTGGTCGAGGCAACGCGAGTCAAACCATTCCTCGGTATTTGCATCGGCCTGCAGATGCTGTTCGAGCGCGGCGAAGAAGGAAATTCCGCCGGCCTTGGCGTCCTGCCCGGACACGTACCGCGCCTTTCGGTCACCGGGCTTAAGATCCCGCACATCGGCTGGAACGAAGTGGTGCAGGCGCGTGCGCACGCCCTCTGGGCCGGCATCCCCGACCGCACACGTTTCTACTTTGTCCATAGTTACTATCCCGCGCCGCGCGATGCCGTCCTCACCGCCGCGACTTCGGTGTACGGCGCGCCCTTTACCTGTGCCATCGCCCGGGATAATATTTTTGCCGTCCAGTTCCATCCCGAGAAAAGCCAGTCCGCCGGCCTGCAACTCCTCTCCAACTTCGTGCGCTGGCGTCCCTGATTGTCCGAGTCGAGCACCTGCAGTGCTCATCATTCCTGCGATTGATCTGAAAGACGGCCGCTGCGTGCGCCTGAAGCAGGGCGACATGAGCAAGGCGACCGTTTTCTCCGAAGACCCGGTTGCCATGGCCCGGCACTGGGCGAAGCAGGGCGCGAAGCGCCTGCACATCGTCGACCTGAACGGCGCGGTTGCCGGCCGGCCGAAGAACGAGAAGGTGATCCGCGGCATGATCGCCGCCGTGGGCGACAAGACCGCGATCCAGCTCGGCGGCGGCATCCGCGACCTCGACGCCATCGAGAGCTACATCGACGCCGGCGTCACCTACGTCATCATCGGTACC
>JAICPQ010000069.1 GCA_025929745.1 Burkholderiales bacterium
CTCGTCTACAACATCATTCTGCCGCTCACCGCGCTCGCGGCGAAGGAGCTGACCGCGCAGGAGCTGCGCGCGGTCACCGCGCTCGGGATGTGCGATCTCCTAAGAGGCGGGACGACGATGCTCCTCGACATGTGGCACCACGGGCAGGAGGTGTTCTTCGGCGTGGCGCGCGAGCTCGGCCTGCGCACCGTCGGCGCGCCGTTCATCATGTCGGCGTCGAACTCGCGCCTCGGACCGGAGGGCTATCCGGTGTGGGACTTCGGCAACGACGGTCATGCGCAGCTTCAGAAGTCCATCGCGCTCTTCAAGGCGCGCGACGAGGGGCACGATGGCCTCGCTCAGGTGGCGATCGGGCCGCACGCGACCGACACCTGCCTGCCCGAGCTCCTGCGCGACTGCCGCAAAGCGGCGGACGAGCTGGGCTGCATCCTGACCACGCACTTCGCGCAGACGCCCCAGGAGGTTTCTCTTCTAAGAACAAAGTATGGAATGGGCGCGGCGGAATACGCGCAGCACGCCGGGCTCCTCGGCCGCAATGTGGTCCTGGCGCACGCCGGCTGCGCGAGCGACGCGGAGCTGAAGATCCTGGCCGAAACGCGGACCAGCGTTGCCAATTGCGCGTTCAGCTTCGCGCGCGAAGGCATCAGTTTCCCGTACGCACGCTTCGCGCGCGCCGGCATCAACACCGGCATCGGCACCGACTCGCATGGCATGGACTTCATCAGCGAGGCGCGCGTCACGGGCCTGCTCTCCAAGCAGCACTTCGGAAGAGCGCACTTCGGTACTGCGCGCGAGCTCGTGCGCGCCGGAACGGTGGCGGGCGCCGATGCGCTCGGCCGCCCCGACCTCGGCCGCCTGTCGCCGGGCGCCCGAGCCGACCTGCTCGTGTACGACCTTTGGAAACCGCACCTGCAGCCAGTGCGCGATCCCATCAAGAACCTGGTCTGGAAGGGCAACGCCGGCGACCTCGCGCTCGTCATGGTCCACGGCGAGCCGATCGTGCGGGACGGCCGGCACCTCAAGGTTGACGAGGCCGCCATCATGCGCACAGCCGCCGTGGCTGCCCTAAAAATCTGGAACATCGCCGAAGAGCGACAGATCCTTCCCGCCGCCACCTAGGTATGATTTCACTAGCGAATCGGACGCTGTAAAAGGGTTCACGAGGAGAGGGTTTTTGCAGCGCGTTCTTCAAGGCGTACGCAACAAAGCGCTCAAACGGCTCGCGCGCCCGTGGCTGCTGATCTCGGTCGGCTCGCTCATTGCGCTTTATCTCCTGCTCGGTTTCTTCGCCCTGCCGCGCTACATCCAGGGCGCAATTCCGGAATACGTCGCGACGCACCTCAAACGTAAGGCGAGCGTCGGCGAGGTCAGGTTCAACCCGCTGCTCTTCAAGCTCGAGCTGAGGGACTTCGAGCTGACCGAAGCCGACGACCGGCCGATCGCGAACTTCCGGTACCTGCTCGTCGATTTCGAGCTCTCCAGCGTGCTGCGCTGGGCGTGGACCTTCTCCACCATAGTGCTCGACGGCCTGGAGCTGCGGCCGGACATCGCGCCCGACGGGCGCTTCAACTTCGCCGCGCTCGCCGACACTTTCCCGAAGAGCGAGGGCCCGAGCGAGCCATCGCCGCCGCCGCGCCTGGTGCTGCAGCATTTCGACCTTACCGACGCCGCGATCACCTTCAGCGACCGCTCCGGCGCGCGGCCGCGCTTCGACACAGTGCGTCCGCTCGCGCTCGAGCTGCGCGACCTCACTACCCTGCCCGACCGCCGCGGCCCCTACAACGTCACGGCGCGCCTGCCCGGCGGCGGAACGCTCGCCTGGCGCGGCGAGATGTCGCTGCAGCCGATTTTCTCCTCGGGCGAAGTCTCTCTGAAGGGCGGAAAGCCGGCCTCGGTCTGGCGCTTCATGCAGGACCGGCTGAAGCTCGACGAGCCGGCGGGCGAAGTCGCGCTCGACTTCCGCTACCGCACTGCGTACGCCGGTGGCTCAACCGAACTCACGGTCGAAGACCTGCGCGTCGCCGCGACGGATACCGCGCTCTCGCTCAAGGGCGAGAAGGAGCCTTTCTTCGCGCTCCAAACCGCGACAATCAGCGGCGGCCGCTTCGACCTCGCACAGCGCGAGCTGCACCTGCCCGCGATCGAGCTGCGCGGCGGCGTGGTGCGCGCCGATGTCGATGCCAACGGCGTCCTCAACCTGCAACAGCTCGCGCCGGCACCGGATCCTGCGCCGCAGGCAGCACCAGCAGCACCGCGCGCGGAGACCTGGCGCGTCACGCTCGGTTCGGTGCGCCTTGCCGATATCGCGCTCCGCTATCGCGACTTCACGCGCCTCACACCGCTCGAGCTCGGCGTCGGCGCGCTCGAGCTCGGTCTCTCGGCGAGGGTCGAGACGGGCGCCGGCGATCCGCGCGTAACGCTCGACGACGTCGCGCTTCAGCTCTCGCGCGTGACGCTCGGCCCGGCGGCGGCCGGCGAGCCGCTGGTCAACCTCGACACCGTCGGCCTCGAGGGTGGGCGACTGGAGCTGGACCGGGAAAGCGTTTCCGCGCGCCGCATCGCGGTGACCGGCGGGCGCGTCCAGGTCGAGCGTGCGGAGGATGGAAAAATATCGCTGCTCGAGCTCGTCAAAAAACGCGAACGCGCGACGAAGCCGTCCAGCGGCGGCGGCACCGACAAGCCGTGGCAATTCGCGCTCGACGCCTTCGAGATCGAAAAGCTGAAGATTGCGCTCGCGGCGCACGGCTTCGGTCAGCCCGTCACCTACGATATCGATCCGCTCACACTCGCAGTGAAGAACATTCGCAACGAAGGGCGCACTCCCATCACCCTCGAAGCCGCGCTGCGCATTGCGCAGGGAGGGACGCTGCGCGTAGCGGGCGAAGCCAACGCCGCTGGAGATCGTGCCACCTTGCGCACTACCCTGCAGGGCCTGAGCCTGCGGCCGCTGCAGCCCGTAGTCTCGAGTCGCACCACGCTGGCGCTGAACTCGGGAGAAGTCTCGGCGCGCATGCAAGCGCAATACCGCGCGATCAAGGACCGGGCCGAGGTGCGCGCCAAGGCAAGCGCCAGCATCGACAACCTGCAGCTCGCCGAAGCGGGAAGCGGCGAGCGCTTGCTGCAATGGAGCTCGGTGGCGGCGAGCGGAATCGACTTCAGCCTCGCGCCCGATCGCCTGGCGATCGCGGACATCGCCGTGCGCGGGCTAAGCACGAAAGTCCTCGTGAATAAGGACCGCAGCACGAATATCGGTCAGGCAATGAAGCCGCCTGGCGGGGCGAAGCCTCCAGCCGATCCGCCGCCGGCAGGCGAGACCAAAACGAGCGAGTTTCCGGTCAGCATCGAGCGCGTCAACGTGGAGAAAGCATCCGTTGACTTCAGCGATCTAAGCCTGGTGCTACCTTTTGCGGCCAAGATCGAGGACCTCGGCGGCACCGTGGCGGGACTGAGCACCGACCGTGCGAGCCGCGCGCTCGCCAAACTGGAGGGACGCGTCGACGAATTCGGCCTGGCGCGGATCGAGGGCAGCCTCGCCACCTTCGATCCGAGGGCCTTCATGGACCTGCGCGTCGCGTTCCGCAATATCGAGATGACGCCGCTCTCCCCCTACAGCGCGACCTTCGCCGGGCGGCGCATCGCCTCCGGACGGCTCGGTCTCGATCTGCAGTACAAGATCGACAAGGGCGCCCTCGCTGGCGACAACAAGGTCGAGCTGATGAAGTTCGCGCTCGGCGAGCGGGTGGAGGCGCCCGGCGCGCTCAGCCTTCCGCTCGATCTCGCAATCGCCCTTCTCACCGACGCCGAAGGCCGCATCGCCATCGCCGTGCCGGTGAAGGGCAACGTCAACGATCCGCAGTTCAGCTACGGCCATCTCGTCTGGCAGGCGATCACCACCGTGCTGACGAACATCGTGACCGCGCCCTTCCGTGCGCTCTTCGGCAGCGGCGGCGACGCGGTGGAAAGCGTCGCGTTCGACGCCGGTCGCGCGGCGCTCCTGCCGCCCGAGCGCGAGAAGCTGAAGCGCGTCGCCGATGCACTCGAGAAACGCCCGCAGCTCAAGCTCGTGGTCGAGGGCCAGTACAGCGATGCCGACCGCGCGGCCCTGCGCCGGCGCGACGTGGCCGGCGCCATCGCCGCCCTGCTCGAGAGCGAGGCCGCCGGCGATGAGCCGCCGCCGGTCAACGCGCGCGACGCCAAGACGCAGCGCGCGATGGAAGCCTTGTTCGCAAAGCGCGCTTCGGAGCAGGCCCTCGTTGAGTTCGCGGCGCAGACCGGGAAGGCGCGCGGCAAGCCGGTGGAGCGCGTCGGCGCGCTGTCGGCGCTCGTCGGTCGTGCGAGCGAGGACGGCGCCTTCTACGATGTGCTGCTCGAGCGGCTGAACGCTACCGCGCCGCTGCCCAGCGACGCGCTCGATCAGCTCGGCCGCGCTCGCGGCGTCGCGGTCGCGGAGCATCTCGAAAAAGCGCTTTCCGTTCCGGCCGCGCGGCTGGAGCGCAAGGCGCCGGCCGCCAGCGACGGCGAGCGCGCGAAGCTCGGGCTCGATGCGGCGACGTCAAAACCTTGATGAAGGACTTCGCCCTGGACGAGTTCCTCAGAAGTCATCGCAGACCCCGGGTCGTGTGAGGGAAGCAAGAAAGGTGTCGCTGGACATCAAGCTGAAGTGACATTAGGTCAGTTGCTGCGCTTTCCGACCGCGGTCCATTGGTTCATGCGTCACGTAAAGCTCCGCCCGGGCAGGAAGATCGACGCAGACGCGCTCGCCGCATTGATCGAGCTGCGTACTCGCGAGTCAAATCCCAGCGATGCCCTGATAATGGCCACAACATCAAAAGGAGCGCATCGTATGGCTGACGACGCAGGCAAGCTCATTCTCCGGCTCACGCTGGGCATCCTGATGCTGCTGCACGGGATCGCCAAGATCTCCGGCGGCGTCGACGGCCTGGAGAAGATGGTGGCCGGCGCCGGATTGCCAAGCGTGCTGGCCTACGGCGTTTACGTCGGCGAGGTGCTCGCGCCGCTCCTCGTCATCTTCGGTTTCTACGCGCGCTTCGGCGCGGCGATCATCGTCGTCAACATGCTGTTCGCCATCTTCCTCGCGCACCGAAACGATCTCTTCCTGCTGACGCGCAGCGGAGGTTGGGCGCTCGAGTTGCAGGGGTTCTTCCTCTTTACCGCGCTCGCGCTCGTGCTCATGCGGCCGGGACGCTTCGGCATCAATCGTGGCTGACAAGAGCGCCTCCCAGCTCATCACGGCACGGATCAAGGAGCTCGGCGACTGGCGCGGCGAGAAGCTAACCAGGGTCCGAAAGCTGATCCGGGAGGCCGACCCGGCGATCGTCGAAGAGTGGAAATGGGAAACGCCGGTCTGGTCGCGCGACGGCATCATTTGTACCGGCGAAACTTACAAGCAGGTCGTCAAGCTGACTTTCGCGAAGGGCGCGTTCCTCAAGGACCCGCGCCGGCTGTTCAACGCGAGTTTGACCGGGAAAATGCGTCGAGCCATCGACCTTCGCGCCGAAGATGACATCGACGCCGCCTCGTTTCGCGACTTGATCCGCCGAGCCGCGGCCTTCAACCAGGGCGATAAATGATGTTGCGCGTTGCGCTGGTGACCGGGCTCCTATTGCTGCTTTGACGCGCGCGGGATGGCGCGTGCATTGTCCGCGATGGCGCTGGCTCAGGCACTGGTTGCGCTGGTGGCGCTCGGCCTGCCGTCAAGCGGACCGCTGGAGATCGTGACCGTCAACGGGCTCTTCGTCGCGCTGTTCGCCGGGTCGGCATATCTGTTCCGACGGGCTTTCATACAGTAAGGCGGCCGACGAGGCGGCGCACCCAAGGTGCGATCAAGGTCACGGTCGGGAAGGCGATGGGCCATGTGGTCGCACAGCTCCTGAGCCATTGCCCTACAAACCCCTGATGAATCCCCTGGCTGATGGCCAGCACGACGGCGGACACGATGCCGACCATGATGGCCGAGAGCAGCCCGCCAAAGAGCAGCGGAGCAAAACGGTTCGGGATACGCATGCTCATCCGCCCAAGAAGAGGTTGGCGGCCCCAGCAGATATATAGAGGCCGAGCCCGAAGAGCGCGTGGGTGATGAGGGTTTGGGCGCGCGCCGCGTTCGGACGCGGCGTGCGGCTCGCCGCGATGCCGGCGCCCATGCCAGGCTGCATGAGGAAGAACGGAGCCGCGGCGCTGGCGAGGCCGACGGTGAGGGCGGGCGCGAGCGTCGGTTGCCGCATCCAGTCGAGGCCCCAGATGGCGAGCAGCGCGGCCGCGAACACGACGCCGATCAGGTAGTGCGCCATCCAGCCGATCGGACGCTCGCCGCGCACCGGCGGCGAAGCGGCGATGCGAGCGTGGCGAAAGCGCCCGCGCGCCAGGTGCACGAGCCATCGCCCGACCAACCCGTAATCGAGCGCCGGAATGCCAAGCAGCCGCTTGCGCGCGACCGCCCACATGTCGATCAGCGCGGTCGCTCCAGCGCCGGTCAGAACGCTGCCCACTAAGTAGTCCATGCGGTCTCCGTTTGCTTGCCTTTGATGTGAACAGGCTGCAAAGTGCCACTTCAAGTCAAGTTGAAGTCAAGGGATCCCAGGCATGGACATCAACGAAGTGGCGCAGCGCTCCGGCGTGCCGGCGTCGACGCTGCGTTTCTATGAGGAAAAGCGGCTGATCAAGTCGGTCGGGCGCCGCGGCCTGCGCCGCGTGTTCCACCCCGGCGTGCTGGAACGCCTGGCGCTCATCGCGTTGGGTCGCGGCGCCGGTTTTACGCTCGATGAGATCGCGCGCATGTTTGCTCCGGATGGGCGCCCGCAGATCGACCGTCACATGCTGGCCGCGAAGGCCGAGGAACTGGACGGGACCATTCGCAAGCTGAGCGCGATGCGCGACGGGTTGCGGCACGCGGCCGCCTGCCCGGCGCCCAGCCACATGGAGTGTCCTACCTTTCGCCGCTACCTCGGCGCCGCCGCATCCGGAGCGTTCGGGTCACGAAGCAGGAAAGCGCCGTGATGCAGTCGCGGCCGCGCGCTGAATCGAAAGTTCTCCAGGAAACCGAGCGCGTCATCGTCACGCAGTGGCGCCTCAAGCCCGGCGGTGAGACCGGCTGGCACCGCCATGCCTACGACTACGTCGTCGTGTGCTTGACCGCGGGCAAGCTCGTTGCCGAGACGAAAGACGGCGAAGTGACGACCGAGCTCGCGTTCGGCCAGGCGTACACACGTCCGGTCGGAGTCGAGCACAACATCGTGAACCCCGGTACAGGCGACTTCGTTTTTGTCGAGGTCGAGCTTAAGTAGCGACTAGTAGCTGTTCTCGGGGCGGTTGTAGCACTTGAACTCGACCACGTTCCCGGACGGGTCCGCGATCATGAAGCAGCGGTGCTCGTGCGGCGAGGCGCGGAAGCGCGCGCTCGGCCGCATGATGAAGTCCACGCCGAGCGATTCCACGTGCTCGAGCATGCGCTCGAAATCTTCCATGCGGAGAAACGTGAGACCGAAGTGCCGGGGATAGGCGCGCGGGCTCGGTTCGACGTCGCCCGGCTCCAGGTGGCACACGAGCTGCAAGACGCCGCCGAAGCTGAAGGTCACGCGATCCTTCAGGATCCGGATCGGCTGCGCGCCGAGAACTTCCGAATACCATTCGGCCGCCTCGTCGAGCGAGCGGCACGGGATCGCGATATGCGCGATATACAGCCCATCGAGGGCCGGGCTGTTGTCGAGCAGGCGTTCGGCGAGCGCGGTTTCGAGCATGGCGCGAGCGTACCGACCCGGCGCGCCTTCTCCGCATTCGCTGACAAAGCTTCGCCGCGAATGACAAAGCTTGACTAGATCGCGGCGGCGATGCGGTCCGGAGTGAGAGGAAGATCACGCACGCGCACGCCGAGCGCGTCGTAGAGCGCGTTCGCGACCGCGGCGGCGACCGGGCCCATCGTGCACTCGCCGGCGCCGACCGATTTTTCGCTGCTCTTTAGGAGCAGCACTTCGACGCGCGGCACTTCGCTGAACTTGAGGATCGGGTAATCCTCCCAGCCGACGACGCCCGGCCGATACGCCTCTTTCAGCGTCCAGCTCGCCGCCTGGATGCAGCCGCCTTCGATCTGGTTCGCCACCCCATCGGGATTGACCGGCAGGCCGACGTCCACGGCGGCGACGAGCCGCGTCACGCGCAGCTCGTGCGTCGCCTCGACTTCCGCAACCACAGCGCAATACGCCCCCAGATTCTTGTACTTCGCAAACGCGATGCCGCGCCCGCGATTCTCGGTCTTGCGGAATGCGCGGAACGCTTCGGCAGCCTTTTCGATCACCGCGCGGCCGCGCGCGTCGGTAAGATGCTTCAGACGAAACTCGACCGGGTCGGCGCCAACAGCGGCCGCGCACTCGTCCATGAAGGACTCGATCGCGAACACGTTGCCGAAAGCGCCAAGCGAGCGCAGCGACGAGCTGCGAAGCGGCATCTCCCTTACGTAGTTGTTCACGACGAGCAGATCGGCGAAGTCGTAGATCGGAATGCAGTTACGGTCCGCCCCGCCGGCGGGCAGCGCCGGATTCACCGCCGGCGCGATCTCGAAGGGCTTCGCGAGATGCGCGGCGGCGGTGAGCGTGGGCAGCTTGGCGCGTCCCGGACGGTGCGTGTGGCCGTTACTCCAGAACTCGTGGCGCCACGAAACAATGCGGCCGGATTCGTCGACCGCCCCCTCGAGCTCGAACGCCATCGCCGCGCCGTAAGGCTCCCAGGCGAACTCGTCCTCGCGCATCCACTGCAGGCGCACCGGCCGACCATTGGCTCCACGCGCGAGCAGAGCTGCGTCGAGCGCGACATCGTCGGCGCCGTTGTGGCCGTAGCAGCCGGCGCCTTCGACATGCGTGACGACGATGTCCTCCTCACGCATGCTGAGGATCTTGGCGAGGTCCTGGCGCAATCCGAAGATGCCCTGCGTGTGCGACCAGACCTCGAGCTTGTCGCCCTTCCAGCGCGCGATCGCGCACGACGGGCCGATCGAGGCGTGCGCGATGGCGGGTTTCGTATAGGAGGCTTGCAGGCGCTTCACGCCTCGCGCTTTCGCCGCGGCGTCGGCGTTCGCCTTGGAGATGATGCGCTCGGTGACATGCGCCTTCAGCCAGGTGGGCATGTCGTCAGGCACCGGCGGGCCTTCTTCCCAAGTGCACTTCGCGCGCAGCTTGGCCGCCGCAGCGATCGCCTCCTCTTCGCGCTCCCCCAGAACGCCGAGGAAGCTGCCGTCGCGCACCACCTTTACACCGGGCACGTCCGGCACGGTAAGGAGGTGCTTGAAAGCCTTCGAAGGGCGCACGACGCGCGCGTGCAGCATTCCGGGGATGACCATGTCGTGCACGTAGCTCGCCTCGCCGGCGAACTTGCGCGGCAGGTCAACGCGCGGCACGCTCGCCCCGACCACCGTATAGGCGGCCTGCGGCTTGACCGGCGCGTCGCCGGGAATCTCGCCCTCGTCTTCGGCGAATTCCCAATAGCTCACCTTGATGTCGCGCCCGCGGATGGTGCCATCCTCGACTCTTAGTTCTTGCAGCGGGACATCGAAGCGCCGCGCGGCCTTTTCCAGAAGGAGCCGGCGCACCTTCGCGCACGCCTCGCGCAAGGCCTTGCCGCCGTCCTGGATCGAGAGACTGCCGGAGGTCACGCCCTCGTCCGGGCTGGTGGCGGTGCTCGCGGGGAGGAGCCTGATCCGGCTGATTTCGACATCCAGCTCTTCGGCAGCGATCTGCAGGAGCGCCGTGGCGATGCCTTGCCCGAGCTCCACCTTGCCGCTCGCGATCGACACGGTGCCATCGCGCTCGAAGTGCACGCGCTGCGAGAGGCGCCGCGCGTCGGTGAGCGCCGCCGGCTTCTCAGCGAGCATCGAGAATGGCGCGCACTACACGGTTGTGCGACCCGCAGCGGCAGAGGTTGCGGTCGAGCGCCTCGCGGACTTCGCTTTCCGCGGGCTTGGAATTCTTCGAAAGCAGCGAGACCGCGCTCATCACGATGCCGCTCATGCAGTAGCCGCACTGGGCAGCCTGATGCTTGACGAGCGCCTTTTGCACCGCGTGTTCGCCCTCGAGACCTTCGATGGTGGTAATTCGCTTTCCGATGACGAACGAGAGCGGCGTATCGCAGGAGGCCATGGCGCGGCCGTCGATGAGCACGAAGCACGCGCCGCACTGGCCGTTGCCGCAACCGAAGCGCGTGCCGACGAGGCCCAATTCGTTGCGCAGGACGTAGAGGAGCGGCGTATCGGGATGCGCCGCGACGCGCTGGCGCGCGCCGTTCACTTCGAGTTCCGTCATGCCGCGAATTCTATTCGGGCCTGACGCCTGCGACGCGCGCCATCTCGCCGTAGGCTTTCAGCTCGGCGAGGAAGAACTTGCGAAACTCCTCCGGCGTACCGGCCGCCGGCTCGACACCGAGCGTGGTCAACCGCTGCAGCACTTCCGGCTTCTGCATCGCCTTGCGGACCTCGGCGGAGAGCTTGTCGAGCACCTCCGGCGGCGTGCGCGCGGGCGCGAACATGCCGAACCAGCCGCCGTCGTAGGTCCAGTTCACGCCCGACTCCTTCATGAGCGGCGCTGTGGGCACGGCGACGTTGCGCTTTTCGCCGCTGTAGGCGAGCACCTTCACCTTGCCGCTCTTGAGATGCGGCATGATCGGCGCGGGCGAGACGAGCATCGCCTGCACTTCGCCCGCGACGAGCGCCGCGGCCGCCGGACCGCCACCCTTATACGGGACGTGCGTCATTCTGATGCCGGCAATCTGGCTGAACACCTCCGTGGCGAGGTGCCAGTTGTTGCCCACGCCCGGCGTGCTGTATGCGAGCTTCGCGTCGGGCTTCTTCGCGTACTCGATGAATTCCTGCAGCGAATTCACCGGCAGCGCGGAATTAACCGCCAGGAAA
>JAICPQ010000288.1 GCA_025929745.1 Burkholderiales bacterium
CGGCGCTATACCGGTTACCGGCGGGCAGCCATCCGGATTTTCCGGCGCTGGACGTGCTCGCGAACGTGCTCGGCGACGTGCCCGCCGGGCGGCTGCACCGCGCGATCGTGCAGCAGGGGCTTGCCTCCTACAGCTGGGGCGCGGCGCGCGAAATGCACGACCCGGGCTACATGTACTTCGGCGCCTCCCTCGGACGCGACGGCCAGCTCGCGGCGGCACGCGACAAACTCCTCGAAGTCGTCGAAGGCGTCAAGGCCAATAAGGTCACCGCCGAAGAGCTCGAGCGATCACGCATATCTCTATTGAACAGCTTCGAGAAGGTACAGCTCGATACTTCCGCCCTCGTGCGCTCGCTCTCCGAGTACATCGCGATGGGCGACTGGCGGCTTTTCTTCCTCTATCGCGACCGCCTGCGCAAAGTCGCTCTGCAAGACGTGCAGCGCGTCGCCGAACAGTACCTGAAACCCGCGAACCGGGTGCTCGGCGAGTTCATCCCGACCGATCGGCCGGAGCGCGCCGAGATCCCGCCCACCCCGGACCTGCAGTCCGCGCTCGCCGGCTACAAGGGCGGCGAAAACCTGCGCCTTGGCGAAGCGTTCGATCCCTCGCCGCGAAACATCGAGAAGCGCACGGTCAAGCGAACGCTTTCGAACGGCATCCGCGCCGCTCTGCTGCCGAAGCAGACGCGCGGCGGCCGCGTGGTGGCGAACCTCACGCTGCACTGGGGCGACGAGGTTACGCTCATGAACCGCGAGACCGCCTGCAACTTTGCCGGCGCGATGCTCATGCGCGGCACCCGACGGCTGAGCCGCGCCGATCTCAAGGAAGCGTTCGAGAAGCTGAACGCCACGGTATCCATCAGCGGCGAAGGCGCGAATATCGAGGTGCGCGGCGAGAACCTCATCCCGACGCTCAAACTCGTCGCCGAGGCGATGCGCGAGCCGGCGTTCTCGCCGCAGGAATTCGACGAGATGAAGCGCGCCGCGCTCACCGGCGCCGAAGGACAGCGCAACGAGCCCTCCTCGATCGCCGGCGTGCGGCTCGCCCGTCACCTGCAGATCTATCCGCAGGGCCACCCGCACTACACGCCGACCATCGATGAGCGTGTCGCGCTCATACGAGCCGTGAAGCTCGACGATGCGCTCGCCTGCTATCGCGAGCTCTACGGCGCGAGCGGCGCCGAGTTTGTGGCCGTGGGCGATTTCGAGGCCGACGCCGTGGCGCGCGCCGTGGACGAGCTCTTCGGGCCGTGGAAGACGCCGCATCCCTTCAAGCGCGTGCCCACGCACCACTTCGAGCGGCCCGGGCTTGAGGACGCGCTCATTACGCCCGACAAGGCGAATGCCGCGCTGCGCGCCGGGCTCAACGTGCGCATGCGCGACGATCACCCGGATTTCGCCGCGCTGGTTCTCGCGAACCACCTGCTCGGCGGCTCATCCACCGCACGCGTGCCGGCTCGTGTGCGCGAGAAAGAGGGCCTTTCCTACAGCACGTACACCACGTTCACTTCGAGCGCGCTCGACGAAGCCGCGGCCTTCCGCGTGGCCGCGATCTTCGCGCCCCAGAACCGCGCGCGCGTGGAGCGCGCGATCCGCGAGGAGCTCGTGCGCGCGGTGCGCCAGGGGTTCCGCAAGGAAGAAGTCGAAGCCGGCAAGCGCTCGGTGCTCGAGGCACGCCGCCTCTCGCGCGCGCAGGACCGCGCGCTCGCCGGGCGCCTCTCGCACTATCTGTTCGTGAACCGCAGCTTCGCCTGGGACATCGACTTCGAAGCGAAGATCGCCGCGCTCACGCCGCAGCAGGTGAACGCGGCGCTGCGTCGTCACATCGACCCGGCGAAGCTCGCCATGGTTGTCGCCGGCGACCTCAGGAAGGACTGATATGCGAGTCGACGGCGGCTGCCATTGCGGCAAGATCACCTACGAAGCGGACATCGATCCGGACAAGGCCGGTCTTTGCCACTGCACCGACTGCCAAACGCTCACCAGTTCGGCCTTCAGCCTGTTCGTTCCCGTGCCGAAGGAGAACTTTCGCCTGCGGGGCGAGCCACGTGTTTATGTGAAGACGGCCGAGAGTGGTAACCGCCGCGCCCAGGCGTTCTGCCCGGAATGCGGCACGCGCATTTACGCGAGCGCGGAGAAAGATCCGCTGGTGTTCAACTTGCGGCTCGGGACCGTGCGGCAGCGAGCGGCGCTCTCGCCGCGCGTCCAGCTTTGGTGCCGCTCCGCGTTGCCATGGGTGAACGGACTATCGTCGGTCCCACAGCACGCCAAGCAGCCGAAGTGAACATCAGGCGCTACCGGGCCTCCGACCAGGGCGCCGTAATCCGCCTTTTTCGCGAGTTCATGTCGGAGCTGACGCCCCCGGAGTTCAGCGAGACATTCCA
>JAICPQ010000051.1 GCA_025929745.1 Burkholderiales bacterium
GGAAGTGCTAAGTCTTGGATTTTGGTAGACGCGATTGGACTTGAACCAACGACCCTTCTACCATCTCAAGGTAGTGCTCTAATCAGCTGAGCTACCCGCCGAAGGGCCATCATTTGCCTATGGATCTCATCCTCTGGCGGCATGCCGACGCCGAGGACGGCGCGCCGGATCTGGAGCGGCGCCTCACCAAGAGAGGTCGCAAGCAGGCCGAGCGCGTTGCGCAATGGCTGCGCGTGCGGCTCCCGGATGATTACGAGCTGATCTCGAGTCCCGCTGCGCGGGCAACAGAGACCGCGGAAGCGCTAGCGAAGAAGGTGCGTATTGACAACTCGCTCGCACCCGGCGCTGCACCCGCCGCCTATATAAGCGCATCGGGCTGGCCGCGCGGCGAGCGAACTATCGTGGTCGTCGGCCACCAACCCGATCTCGGTGCGTTGCTCGCGCAGCTTGTCGCGGGTCGGCAGAGCGACTGGCGGCTGCAGAAGGGCGCGCTCTGGTGGCTGGAAGCGGGCGATCCGCCGCTCGTTAAGGCCGTCGTGTCACCGGACTTGCTTTAGCACGGAGACCTTCTTGTCCGAGAGGCCGTTGACCTCGAGCTTCATGCCGACCGCCTTCCAGTGGCCGGCTTCGGCGTCGAGCGCATCGGCTGAAAGCGGATTTTCCTCGAGCCACGACTGAGGCAGATCGAGCGCGAAGCCGCCGGTGTCGGCGGTGACGCGCAGGAACGGCAGCTTCGCGTCGCTGCGGCTTCTCAGGATGAGTGAAGCGAGGCGCAGCGCGAACACGAGCTTCCAGTCGCCACCCTCGAACCCGGCGTCCTGCACCTTGCCGAGCTTGCCGCGATGCGCGAGCACGACGCGCGCGAGGCGCGCCTGCTCCATGCGCGAGAAGCCGGGCATGTCGGCGTTCGAAAGCACGTAGGCCGAATGCTTGTGATAGCTTGCCTGAGCGATGGAGAGGCCGATCTCGGCGAGGCGCGCCGCCCATTCGAGCATCGCGCGGTCGGCATCGTCCTCGCGGTCGGCGCCCGGCGTGAGCGCATCGTAGATTGTGAGCGCGAGCGCGCGTACGCGCTCGGCTTGCGCCCCATCGATGTGGTAGCGGCGCACGAACTGCGCGACGGTGGCCTCGCGCATGTCGTGGTGCTCCACGCGGCCGAGCAGGTCGTAGAGCACGCCGTGGCGCAGCGCGCCGTCCGAGACCTTCATCGATTCGAGAGCCAGCGTGTCGAATACCGCGCTCATGATCGCCACGCCGCCCGGCAACACCGGCGCGCGGTTCGGGCGCAGCCCGGCGATGCGGTCCGGGTCGGCCCGCTCCTGCTTGATGAGCAGGCTGCGCAGCCGCTCGAGCCCTTCACGCGTGACGCCCTCGGCGGCGAACTGGTTCGCGCGCAAGATGTTTTCGATCGAGCGCGCCGTGCCCGAGGAACCGACCGCCTCTTGCCATCCGGTTTCGCGGTACTTCCTGAACATCGCCGCCATTTCCTGGCGCGCCGCTAGCTCGGCGGTCTTCATGCGCGCTTTGTCGATCCGGCCATCGGCAAAGTACTTGAGGCTGTAGCTCACGCAGCCCATATAGAGCGACTCGGTGAGCAGCGGGTCGTAGCCGGTTCCGATGATGAATTCGGTCGACCCGCCGCCGACGTCGATCACCAGGCGCTTGCTGGTCGACGAAGGCAGCGCGTGCGCGACGCCGAGGTAGATGAGCCGCGCTTCCTCGCGGCCGGAGATGACGTCGATCGGAAAGCCGAGCGTGGCGCGTGCTTCGCGCAGGAACTGCGGCGTGTTCTTCGCCACGCGCAGCGCGTTGGTACCGACCGCGCGCACCGCGGCACGCGGAAAGCCGCGCAGGCGCTCGCCGAACTTGGCGAGCGCGTCCAGCGCGGCGGCCTGCGTGGCGCGGTCGATGCGTTTTTCCGCCGTCAGCCCGGCGCCGAGGCGCACCACCTCGCGCACCGCGTCGAGCGGATAGATCTGGCCGTCGACCACGCGCCCGATCTGCAGATGAAAACTGTTCGAGCCGAGGTCGACCGCGGCCAGCGTTTCGTGACGCGCCATCGCGCCACGTTAGCAGAAGCGCAACTAGCGGTGTAACAGACGCTCGAGCTCGTGCACCGTGGCATGGCGCACGTCGGCGCCCATCGCCGCATACACCGCGTGCTCGCCGATGTTTTTCGCGTGGTCGCCGATGCGCTCGAGCGACTTGGCGACAAAGAGAACGTCGAGGCACGCCGAAATCGCGCGCGGGTCTTCCACCATGAAGCGCGCGAGCTGGGCAAGAACGTCGCAGAAGCTCCGGTTGACTTCGAAGTCGCGGCGCACGAGCGGCGCCGCGGCCTGCGGATCGAGGCGCTCGAGCGCCTGCACCGCCTGGCGGAGCATTTCGCGCACCAGCGCCATCATCGGGCGCAGCTCGTGGACGCGCGGCAGCAGAGTCGATCCCGATGCATGCAGGCTGCGCGCGTAGAGCGCGATCTTCTTCGCTTCGTCGCCGACGCGCTCGAGGTCCGTGGTCGCGCCGAGCAACGCCATGACGAGGCGCAGGTCGCGCGCCGCAGGATGTCGCCGCGCAATGATCTGTTCGCCGTATTCGTCGATGGCGCGCTCGAGCCCGTTCACTTCGGCTTCGTGGCGCAGGATCTGCGCAATGAGCGAGGGTGATCCGGAGTGCAGCGCCTCGAGCGCGTCGGTGAGCTGGCGCTCGACGCGCGCGCCCATCTGCTCGACCAGCTGCCGCGCGCGTTCGAGCGCCTGGTCGAAATCCTTGGAGGTATGGTCCGTCGTCATCCGGCAACGTTAGCGGCGCACCGTGTCCGCGATATTTCCGCGCCCGGCCAAGGCGTTGGCGCGGTCACAAAACGGTCACACAAAAGCCGCGGCCGATATGCAGAATCCTTCTTAAGGGACCGGTGGGCATGGAATCCGAAGGACTAGGAAAGACAGCAGAGCGCGTCATTTCGCCGCCGGTGACGGACCTTACAATGTCCGTTTCGCTTCCCCCATCGGGGCAGCCGGTGAACCGCAGAACTACGCTCCCCGCGCAGTACCTCAACCGCGAGCTCGGGCTGTTGGCCTTTAACCGCCGGGTGCTGTCGCAGGCCGCCGACGAGGCCGTGCCGCTCCTCGAGCGGCTGCGCTTCATCACCATCGTCTCGTCCAATCTCGACGAGTTCTTCGAGGTGCGCGTCGCCGGCCTGAAAGAGCAGATCAAGCTCGGCCTGCCCGAGCCCGGGCCCGACGGCCGCGCGCCGACGGAGGTCTTCGATGCGGTGTGCCGCGAATCGCATGCGCTGGTCGCCGAGCAGTATCAGTTGCTCAATCACACCGTGCTGCCCGCGCTCGCCGCGCAGGGCATCGTGTTCCCGAAGCGCGAGGAATGGACGGCGCCGCAGCGGCAGTGGATCCGCGATTACTTCTTCCGCGAGGTGCTGCCGGTGTTGACGCCGATCGGCCTCGATCCGGCGCATCCGTTCCCGCGCGTTTTCAACAAGAGCCTGAACTTCGCCGTAGAGCTCGAGGGCCGCGATGCCTTCGGCCGCAACTCCGGCGCGGCCATCGTGCAGGCGCCGCGCGCGCTGCCGCGCCTCATCCGCCTGGCGGAGTCGATCGCCGGCGCGCCGTACGCATTCGTGTTCCTGTCCTCGATCCTGCACGCGCACATGGACGAGCTTTTCGCTGGCATGAAGGTGCAGGGCTGCTATCAGTTCCGCGTCACTCGTAACTCGGATCTCTTCGTCGAGGAAGAGGAGATCAAGAACCTGCACACGGCCCTGCAGGGCGAGCTTTTCCATCGCCATTTCGGTGACGCCGTGCGCCTGGAAGTCGCCGACAACTGCTCGCAGCGCATGGTGGAGTTTCTGCTGCAGCAGTTCAACCTGCGCGACGCCGATCTCTATCGCGTCGACGGCCCGGTGAATCTCTACCGGCTGCGCGAGGTGCCTGACCAGGTCGAGCGGCCGGATCTCAAGTACCCGCCGTTCGTGCCCGGCCTACCGCCCGCGCTCGATGGCGGCGACATGTTCGACGTGCTGAAGAAGCAGGACATCCTGTTGCATCACCCGTTCCAGTCCTTTCTGCCCGTCATCGACTTCATCCGCACCACGGTGAGCGACCCTTCGGTACTCGCGATCAAGCAGACGGTGTACCGCACGGGAATCGACTCCGAGCTCATGGAGATCCTGGTCGAGGCCGCGCGCAAGGGCAAGGAAGTCACCGTAGTGGTCGAGCTGATGGCGCGCTTTGACGAGGAAGCGAATCTCAACTGGGCCGCGCGCCTTGAAGAGGTTGGCGCGCACGTGGTGTACGGCGTGGTCGGCCACAAGACGCACGCGAAGATGGCGCTTGTCGTGCGACGCGAGGAAGGGCGGCTGCGCCGCTATGTCCACCTTTCCACGGGGAATTACCACCCACGCACTGCGCGCCTCTACACGGACTTCGGCCTGCTCACCGCCAACGAAGAGATGTGCGCCGACGTGAACGAGGTGTTCAAGCAGCTCACCGGCCTTGGCCGCGCCGGCAAGATGAAGCACGTGTGGCAGTCGCCCTTCACGCTGCACAAGCGCATCGTCGCGGCGATCCGCAATGAAGCCGCGCAGGCCGCGCAAGGCCAGCCGGCGCGCATCATCGCCAAGATGAACGCGCTGCTCGAGCCGCAGATCATCGAGGAGCTCTACGCCGCCTCAGCCGCCGGCGTGAAAATCGACCTTCTCGTGCGCGGCGTCTGTGCGCTCAAGCCTGGCATTGACGGCCTTTCAAACAACATCCGCGTGCGATCGGTGATCGGCCGCTTCCTCGAGCATAGCCGCATCTTCTACTTCCACGACGGCGGCGCCGAAAATGTTTACCTGGCGAGTGCCGACTGGATGGACCGCAACTTTTTCCGCCGCATCGAGCTCTGCTTCCCGGTGCTGGATGCCGCGCTCAAGCGCCGCGTGATCCGCGAGGGCCTGCAGCCGTACCTCGATGACACGTCCCAGGCCTGGGTGATGAACGCCGACGGCAGCTACGAGCGCCTCAAGCCGCGGCGCGGCCGGCGCCGCTCCGCCCAGGAAGAGCTCGTTTTCACCCTCGGGATTCCGGCGTAGAGCGCAGCCCCCACAAGAGCACGACCGGGCTGCGCCGCGCCTGGAATGCGACGCGCTATTCCTTCGGCGGCCTTGCCGCCGCAGCGCGCCATGAGGCGGCCTTTCGCGAGCTTGTGCTCCTCTTGATAATCGCCGTACCGGCCGCCTTCTGGCTCGGCGGAACCGGACTCGAGCGTGCCGTCATGATCGCCGTGGTCGCGCTCGCGCTCGTGGTAGAGCTCATTAACGCGGCGATCGAAGCGGTGGTCGACCGGATTTCGCTCGAGAACCACGCGCTCGCCAAGCGAGCGAAGGACATCGGCAGCGCCGCGGTGATGGTCTCGCTCGCGAACGCTGCCGCGGTGTGGCTGGTGATCCTGCTCTCTAGGTGATGACCGCGCGGCGGCTGGGTGCGCCAGCGCGCTCGTCGACACTGATCGAACCGGGGCCGAACACCGCGATGTACAGCATGCCGCCCATGATCGCCGCGTTCTTCAGGAAGTGGTTCATCTGGTTCGCGTACTGGGCCGCGTCGAACTCCCAGAAGCGGTGCGCCATCAGTGTCGCGATGGCGGTGAAGAGGATCATGAGCCACGCCACGCGGCGCGCCTGCCAGCCAGCGATGAGGGCGAGCCCGCCGCCGATCTCGACGATCAGCGCGACCCAGACCATCACCTCGGGCATGGGGAAGCCGAGCTTGGTCATGTAGGCCGTTGTTCCGGCGATTGCCATCAGCTTGCGGATTCCGGCGACGAGAAAGATCGTGGCGAGCAGGATTCGTCCGACGAGCATCATCTGAGGAGCAGCATTCATAGTTGTTTTCCCTCCGTTAGTGAGCTGCGAAGCTATTGTAGTCAAGCGGCAGGCCGCCAGAGCTGCATCAGGCGCGCGCCACCCGGATCACGCCCTTTAGCGCGCGAACCAGCGCGGCCGCGCGCTTGAGCTGGCCCGCGTCCGTGACATCGAAGCTAAAGCGCATGAAGGCAAGGTCGTCGCGCGTCTGCGTGCGCACCGCCGTGACATTGATTTTCTCGCGCGCCAGCGCGTCGCCGATGTCGCGCAGGAGACCGCGCCGGTCGGCCGCGGTCACCATGAGATCGACACTGTAGGAAGCGTCGCTTCTGCCCCAGCCGGTCTCCATGACGCGCTCGGGATGGCGCTCAACGAGGCGCTTCAGGCTCTCGCAACTTTCGCGGTGGACCGAGACCCCCTTGCCGCGCGTCACGAAGCCGCGGATCGGGTCCGGCGGCACGGGCTTGCAGCAGCGCGCGAGCTGCGTGGCGAGCCCGTCCAAGCCGACGACGAGCATCGCGGCTTTGCCGGTCGCGGCCTTGCGCGGCTTCCTCGCTTCCGTTGGCTCGGGCGTCGCGCCTTTCAACGCGATTTGCACCTGGCGGAGGTTCACCTCGTCGCGCGCCACGGCGGCGAACAGCTCGTCCGGTTTGGCAAACCCGAGCTTGGTGGCAAGCCCCTCGAGGCTTGCCTGCGTAGCGCGTTCCCGGCGCAGCTCCTTCTCGACGATCTCCCGACCTTGCGCGACCGTCTCCGCGAGCGCCTTGGCGTTGAACCACTGGCGGATCTTGTGGCGCGAGCGCGCGCTCTTGACAAAGCCGCGCTCGGGGTTCAGCCAGTCTCGGGACGGCCCGCCGGACTTCGCCGCTACGATCTCGACGCGCTGACCGCTCTGCAGCGGCGTATCGAGCTTGACGATGTGGCCGTCAACGCGCGCGCCGCGGCATCGGTGGCCGAGGTCCGTGTGCAGCGCGTACGCGAAGTCGATCGGTGTCGAGCCGGCCGGCAGGTCGATGACCTTGCCCTGCGGCGTGATCACATAAATGGTGTCGTCGAGCTCGGGCTTTTTGACCGGCAGTTCTTCCCGCCAGGCGAGAAGCTGTCGCAGCCACGCAACTTTCTGATCGAACTTCTGCGACGATCTGGTCTTCTCCTTGTACTGCCAATGCGCGGCGACGCCGTACTCCGCCTGGCGATGCATATCTTCGGTGCGGATCTGCACCTCCAGCGTCTTGCCGCCGGGGCCGACGACCGCGGTGTGCAGCGATTGATACAGGTTCCCCTTGGGCCGCGAGACGTAGTCGTCGAACTCCTTAGGGATCGGCTGCCACAGGTTGTGTGCCACACCGAGCGCGGCGTAGCAGTCCTTCACGTCCGGAACGATAATGCGCAGCGCTCGCACGTCGTAGAGCTGCGAGAAATCGAGCTGCTTCGTACGCATCTTGTTCCAGATCGAATAGATGTGCTTTGGCCGTCCGGTGATCTCGGCCTTGATACCCATCTCCTCCAATGACGCGCGCAGCGTGGCCATGGCTTTGCCGATGTACTGCTCGCGCTCCACGCGCTTCTCGTCCAGCATGCCGGCGATGCGCTTGTAGACCTCCGGCTCGAGATAGCGGAACGACAGGTCCTCGAGCTCCCACTTGAGCTGCCAGATGCCGAGGCGGTTGGCAAGCGGCGCGTAGATGTCGAGCGTCTCGCGCGCATACGCGGCTCTTTCCTCCGTCTTGTTTTTGGCGAACCATCGCAGCGTCTGGGTGCGGCTGGCAAGGCGGATCAGGACGACACGCACATCCTCGACCATGCCGAGAACCATCTTCCGCAGCACCTCGTTCTGCTCGCGCGGCGTATCGCGTGTAGCCAGGCGCAGCTGGTAGAGCTTTTCCACCCCGCCCGCGAGGGCGGCAATCTCGTCACCGAAGGACTCGCGCAGCTTGTCGATGCCCTCCAGGTGCTTGGGCGTGGCGAAGAGAATTCCGGCCGCCCGTCCGGACGCGTCCAGCCCGATCGCCGCGAGGTTCGCCGCCAGGCCGAGCGCGTGGTGCCAGGTCGGCTCGCCGGTCGATAGCAGTTGCCCGACGTACAGCTGCTCGGCGAACTCCAGCGAGCGCGCGATCAACGCGCGTTCCGGGGCGGCCAAGCCGGCGGCGAGCGACTCGAGAGCGGCGCCGCCCGATTGCGGATGAAGTTGGACCACCGAAACCATGCGGGTATTTTATGGGTCCATGGGTTGGCTGACGAATTGGCGCCGGCGCCGGGTGCTGTCGAGACACCGCATCGACGATGCGCTCTGGAGACGGGCGACTAGCGCGCTCGCTTTCCTGCCGAAGAGCGAGAAGCTCAAGGAACTCTCCCTCCTCTTCCTCGCCGAGAAGCAGTTCGCCGCCGCGCACGGCCTCGAGGTTACCGATGCGATGCGCGTGTCGATTGCGGCGCAGGCCTGCCTGCCGATCCTCGAGCTCGGCATCGACTGGTACGCCGGCTTCACCGGCATCGTTGTCTACCCGGGCGATTTCCGCGTGCGCCGCACGCATACGGACGAGGCCGGCGTCGTACACGAATGGGACGACGAGCTCGCCGGCGAAGCGATGCCCGGCGGGCCGGTCGTGCTCTCATGGGACGCCGCCGCGAACGATCCGCTGGTGAACGTCGTCATCCACGAGTTCGCGCACAAGATCGACATGCTGAACGGCGCGGCCGACGGCCTGCCGCCGCTGCACCCGGGCATGGATCGCGCCGCCTGGGCGCGCGCCTTCGAGGAGGCTTACGAGGGCTTCTGCGACGCGGTCGACCGGGACAAGGAGACCTGGCTCGATCCCTACGCCGCGGAACATCCTTCCGAGTTTTTTGCGGTCATCAGCGAAGCATTCTTCGAGCACCCGGCGGAGACGCGCCGGCGCTACCCCGACGTCTACGACCAGCTAAAGCTTTTCTACCGCCAGGACCCGAGCAGCTTTTCCGTCGCCTGAAGCGCGCGCTTGGCGCGCTCGAGCGGTTCCAGCTTCTGCGCCACGGGCACCTCCAGACTCAGCGGCAAGCCCTCCGGCGTGGCTCTTAGCAATCCCCGCAGATCGAGCGCACCCTCGCCGGGAAACAATCGATCGCCGCGCGCCTGCCGAATGAGCTCGCTCACCTCGGTTGGCCGCCCCGGATGCGCGTCGCAGAACTGCAGATAGCGCATGCGCGCGCCCTGGAGGTCGGCGAACGTGTTCTCGGCGCGGTAGAAATGGATCGCGTCGACGAGGAGCGCCGCGTTCTCGTTTCCTTCGAGCACGCGCTTCGCTTTGGCCACCGTCGACACCTCGACCCATGGCATCGGCTCCAGATTGACCTGAAGCCCGTACTTCGCGGCCAGCGCACACAGGTTTGAAAAATTCAGGCGCAGCCGCGCCTCGTCCGGGTCGGCGCCGTGCGCAAGGATTTCGCTGGCACCGAGGTGCGCGGCCTGTTCCATCACCGGCTCGAAGTCGGCGACGCGAGTGGACGCATCGACCCGGAACACCTCGACGTCGAGGACGCTCAGACCCGTATCAGCCAGCCGGCGCTCGGTCTCGGCAAGGTGAAAGGCCGGAAGGGTCTGCCCAGCCACTGGAATAAGGCGCAGGCCGACGCAGTCGTACCCCGCCTCCGCCGCCACAGTCACCAGCTCGTGCGGCGCGAGCTCCATGCACGTGAGAGCCGCGAGACCGATGCGGCGCTTCACGGCTCCTCAGCGTCGATAAAGACCATTGCTAGGCGGCAGGTCGCGGCACCGCGGTTGATCCAGGCATGGTTGGTGCCCTGCTGCACCACCACGTCGCCCGCGGCCAACGTCAAATCCGAATCATCAAGAAGCAACGTGATTTCGCCTTCCAGAACCACCACGTAATCAAGGCTGCGCGTGCGGTGAATCGCAGGATGGCGCGGCGGATGGCCGGGCTTGACCTCCGGGCCGATGCCGAAGTCGCGCAGCACGGCTTCGTTGTCGCGCACCTCGCCGCCGACGCCGGGCGGAAACTCCGCGATCCGAAATATCGTGCCGCGGCGCGGGGGCGGTACGCCGATTTCGCGCGCGGCGCGATCGCCGGCAACGGAGACGCTAGCCGGCGACTCATCGGTCACCCAGAGGAGCGTGGAAGCGTTGCCAGCATGACGCTGCTTGACGTTCGGCGCTGCCGCGTCGATGAGCACCGTCGAGCGGCCGTCGGGGCGGCGGCCGGTGACCACGCGCCGCACCGGCTTCGCCATCGTTACTTCTTGTTGAGCGGCGGCAGCGTCTCGACCACGACCTGCTTTCCGCCCTTCACTTCCACGAGGAAGCTTTCGCGATCGATGTCGCCCTTGTCGTCGAAGCAGAGGTCCATCAGGAGGCCGGGATGCTGCTTCGCGCTGAAGCAGGCGTTGCGGATCGCCTGGGCGAAGCCCTTGCGGTCGAACTTGCCCATCTTCTCGGTGACCGCCTTGACCACGTACATGCCGGTGTAGCCCTTGATGCCGTTGTGGTCGGACTTGCTGCGGAACTCCTTCTCGTACTTTTCGGCGAACTGACGAATGAGCGGATTCGGCGCATCGATGGTGAGGCCGACGTGGCCCTTCACGCCATTCGCGGCGTCGCCGGCAAGCTCGATCACCTTCTGACCCATGATCGTCGTTTCGCCGACGATCGGTTTGTCATACCCCTGCTTGCGCAGCTCGCGCAGGAGGCGCGCCGACTCTTCCTCGTTCAGGTAGGCGAAGAGCGCGTCGGCGTTGGCCTGCTTCGCGCGCAGCACGGCGCTCGAAAAATCGACCTGGCCGGCGTCAGTGGAGATATCGGCTGCCACCTTGATACCGCGCGCGCCGAGCTCCTTCACGATGGAGTCGCGCCCGCCCTTGCCGAAGTCGTTGTTCACGAACACCACCGCGACGCTCTTCGCCTTCATGCCGGTTGCGATGTAGTTGGCGATCTTCGGCATGCCGGTCGCCTGCGAGAACGACGTGCGGTAAACGTACGGATTTCCCTGCTGCGTGATGTTCGCCGCTTCACCGCCGGTGAAGTTCGGCACCTCGGCGCGCCGCGTCTCCGCCATGCTGACGTTGATCGACCCGGAGAACACGGGGCCCATCACGACGTAGACCTCGTTGTCGATCGCCTTAGTGGTGAGCGCCTTGGCGATCGCCGGGTTGGATTGCGTGTCGGCGTTCTCGAGCACGATCTTGCGCCCGAGGATGCCGCCGGCGGCGTTGATCTCCTTTACCGCGAGCTCGACCCCGTTCTTGAAGTTCGTGCCGGCGGTGGTTCCGGTCCCCGAGAGCTCCACTACGTTGGCGATCTTGACACTCTGCTGCGCGGCCGCGAGCGGCGCGGCGAGCGCGAGCGCGATGGCGATTGCAATGCGATTCATGACTGGCGTATTCCTCCCAAAAATAAGCGATTGAGATCCGGGTCCCGCAAGAGCTCGGCCGCCGGACGATCGAGCGCCAGGCGCCCCATTTCGAGCACCAGCGCCCGGTCGGCGTAGGCGAGCGCGCTGCGCACGTTCTGCTCGACCATGAGCACGGTCGTCCCTTCGTCGGCGAGCCTGCGCAGCAGCCGGAACACGTCCTGGCTGATGATAGGCGAAAGCCCGATGGATGGCTCGTCGATCAGCAGCACGCGCGGCCGCAGGAGCAGCGCGCGCCCGACCTCGAGCTGTTTCTGCTCGCCGCCCGACAGCGTCGACGCCTGGTTATGCTGGCGCTCGCCGATGCGCGGGAAGCGCGCGAGCACCTCGGCGATCCTCTCCGCGCGTACCCGTGGAGAGCGGATCGTGATTCCGCCGAGCTCGAGGTTGTGCAGCACGGAAAGCCCGCCGAAGAGATTGCGTCCCTGCGGCACGAAGGCCACGCCCCTTTCAAGCATCCTGCGCGGCGGCACGCCGGAAGTGATTTCGCCGTCGAGGCGGATCTCGCCCGAGCGGGGAACGAGCAGGCCGAAGAGCGTCTTCAGCGCCGTGGACTTGCCCGCACCGTTCGGACCGATGAGGAGCGTGAGTTCGCCTTCCCGCGCGATGAAACTCAGCTCGTGGAGGATGGTGAGGGTCGGCGAATAGCCGGCGATCACGTTGCGGAACTCAATTGCCAAGGTA
>JAICPQ010000296.1 GCA_025929745.1 Burkholderiales bacterium
AATACCAAGTTCGGCCGCTGCTTGAACATCGCGACGAGCTCCTCATCGATGTCGCGGTCACGCACGCCGTGGGCGAGCGCGTCGACGCCAGCGCGGATCAGGCCCTTTGCGTCCTCGAGGTCGAAGATATGCGCGGTGACGCGCAGCCCGCGCTTGTGCGCCTCGTCGATGATCGCGCCGTAGAGCTCTGGCGTCAGCTTCTTGAACTTGCCGTCGCGCGTATCGACCCAGATCTTCACGATGTCGACCTTGTTCGCGGCGAGCTCGGCGACCGCCTTGCGCGCTTCGGTTACGTCGTTGACCCAATAGGGCACGGTGGTGCGGCCGGGTTCCTGCATCGTGATGCCGCGGCCGGCGCTTCGAAAGCGCGCCGCGCCGGGGATCTCCTCGGCGCGCATAGTCAGCACTTCGTAGCTGTCCGTGCCGAGGCTCATTGCGGCGCTCACCCCGTAGTAGGCGCGCATCCTCAGATCCCGGATGATGGCCTCGCGCGTGGGGCTCACGTGCACGTGCGTATCGACGATCATCGGCATGATGGTCCTGCCGGCCGCGTTGATCCTCGTCGCGCCCGAAGGAACGGAGACGCGTCCAACCGCGGTGATCGTCGAACCCTGCACGAGAAGCGTGCCGTTTTCGATCACCCGTCCGTCGCCGATGATGAGCCGCGCGCCGTCGTAAGCGGTGACCGGTCCGCCGGAGGGCGGCGTGGCGCAACCCGCGAGCATGGCGAGAAGGAAGAACGCTCTAGTCATGGGCGACCCTTTCCAGGAATTGGCAGATCACGGGGTTCACCGCGTCGGGGGTCGTCACCGGCGCCATGTGCCCCAGCCCGGGGAGCTCGGCGAGCTCGGCGTTCGGCAGCACGCGCCGCAAGCGCTGCACGACCGCGCGTGAAGAGAGCGGCGAGCCTGTGCCCGTGATGAGAAGCACCGGCACATCGAGCTCGGCAAACGCGGCGAGCGGTGTCGGTTCGTCGAAAAGCGCGTCCTTCCAGCGCTGGATGTTGCGGCCGGCCTCGGCGATCGCGGCCTGATTGCGTTCCGGCATGCGGTCGAACGCGCCGGGGGCGATCCAGAAATCGATGAAGAAGCGCGCGGCGGCGAGCGCATCGCCCCTGCCCAACGCCTCCACGGCAGAAGATACGGTGTTGCGAATGCCGTCTACTTCCTGCGCTCGTTCGACGAGCGCGAAAAGCGTCGGTTCGTAGAGCGCCAGCGCGCGCACCTTCGGCCGATGGAGAAGCGCCGCGATCAAACCGACGGCGCCGCCATACGAATGGCCGACGAGCGAAAACGGTTCACCGGCTCGCGCAAACACCGCTTCGAGCAGCGCGACTTCGTCGCTCAGGCCAACTTTGCGGTCGGCAGGATATGCCGGGCTTTTGCCCGCGCCGTACGAGTCGGCGGCGAGAACATGGAACTTCGGTGCGAGCATGTCCATGAGCCCGCGCCATTGCGTGGAACTGCTCGCGTTCGAATGCAGGCAGACGACACCGGGCCCCGAGCCTGCCTCCCGATAGAACGCGCTCACCGCGGCGGTTCCGTAGCCTTGAACGAGGGCCGGGCGGCAATCGGCGCATACCACGCGACGAGCCGCGGATGTCCGGTGCGCCAGTCCAAGTCCGGCATGCGAAGCTCGATGCCAAGGGCACACGCGAGCGTGAGCTGCACCATGTTGAGCGGGCCCTCGAGCAGAGGATGCGCAATCTCGCGCTCCCAAACGTCGGCTAGCCTCGCGGCTCGGTCGGTCTCATGGCGAATCACCGTGGGCGAGCGCTCGTTCGGCGGCCGGTAGAGCTCGCGCAGCCAGACCGAAAGGCCGTCCAGATAGCTGCGCGCCAAGCCCTCCAGGCGGCGCGCCTCCCATCCCTCCAGCTGGAAAGCCGGCTTGCCGTCGAGACGATCGAGGTACTCACAGACGAGCGCGGATTCCTCCATGCCCACGCCATCGTCCCGAACGAGGTAG
>JAICPQ010000303.1 GCA_025929745.1 Burkholderiales bacterium
GACGCCGTGCAGGCGAGGCTGGAGCCCCTTAGGCGGAAGACGAGTCCCTTCGCGGGGAAACCGGAGCTGCACAGTCCAACAGTGTGGGTCGAGCCAGAGACCGTCGCGGAGGTGAAGTTTCAGGAGTGGACGAAGGACGGCTTCCTGCGCGCGCCGGTGTTCCTGCGACTGCGCGACGACATCGATCCCAAAACCGTGAAGCGCGCCGGCGGGGGCGAGGAGGCGGCGGCGCCGCGCTCCGAGATCGAGGACGTCGTAGCGCAGCTTGCTTCACTCAAGGCGAATGGGACGATCGCCGTCGGCAATCACACGATCAAGTTGAGCCACCTCGACCGCGTCTACTGGCCGGCCGACCCGGCGCTCAAGCAGCCGGCCCTCACGAAGCGCGATCTCCTGCGCTATCTCGCGCAGGTTTCGCCGTACATGCTCACGCACCTCGCCGATCGGCCGCTCACCATGATCCGCATGCCCGACGGCATCCACGGCCCGCGCTTCTATCAGAAGCACTGGGCGCAGGAGAAGCCGGCGTTCGTCGATGCGATCACGGTGTTTTCCGAGCACAAAGACGAAAGCCACGAGTACCTGCTGTGCAACAACCTGCCGACGCTTCTATGGCTCGCGCAGTCGGGCACGCTCGAATTCCATGTCATGCACTCGCGCGCGAAGCTGGGCGACGATTCGCCAGTGAAAAGCACGGACTACGCGACTTCACTCGACACGCTGGAAAGTTCGATCCTGAACTACCCCGACTATGTCGTGTTCGACATCGACCCGTACATCTACTCAGGGAAGGAAAAGGCGGGCGACGAGCCGGAGCTGAACACGGTGGCCTTCGAGAAGGGCAAGGAAGTCGCGTTCTGGCTGCGCGAGCTGCTGAATGGCATGTCGCTCGAGCCGATCGTGAAGACCTCGGGAAAGACCGGCCTGCACGTCTTCGTGCCGATCCGGCGCACCATCGATTTCGACGCGGCGCGCGCAGTGTCCGAGCTCGTCGGCCGGCACCTCATGGGCAAGCATCCGAAGGACATCACCATGGAGTGGAGCGTGCCGAAGCGCACCGGCAAGATCTTCATGGACTACAACATGAACGTGCGCGGCAAGACGCTCAACGTGGCGTATTCGCCGCGCGGCGCACCGGGCGCCGCGGTCTCGATGCCGCTCACCTGGGACGAGCTGGCGCACGCGCATCCGCTCGACTTTCGCATCACGAACGCCGCCGAGCGGCTCGCGAAGACCGGGGACCGCTGGCGCGACGCGCTCACGGCGAAGAAGAGCCTGCAAGGCGCCCTGGAAGGCGCCAAAACGTAAAAATCTCGCTGTATTACAATCGCTTCCCTTCTTCGGAGGCGACATGGCGGCGCGCTCGATTGCTTCGTTGACGGTGTCTTTCGGTTTGGTCTCGATCCCGGTCAAGCTTTTCTCGGCAACCGAGGCGAGCCGGGCGATCTCGTTCAACCTGCTGCACAAGGCGTGCGGCTCGCGCCTGCGCCAGCAGTACTTCTGCATCAAGGAAGAAGTTCCCGTGCAGCGCGATGACATGGTCAAGGGCTATGAATTCGCGAAGGACCAGTA
>JAICPQ010000109.1 GCA_025929745.1 Burkholderiales bacterium
CGCCGGCGCGGCGCTGCCGATCTTCAAGGAGACAACATGAGAATGCTCCATACCATGCTGCGCGTCGGCGACATGCAGCGCGCGGTCGACTTCTATACCAAGGTGCTCGGCATGAAGCTCTTGCGCACGACAGACCGCCCGGAACAGAAGTACTCGCTCGCTTTCGTCGGTTACGACGACGAAGCGCGCGCTGCGGTGCTCGAGCTCACTTACAACTACGGGGTGGATCGCTACGACCTCGGCAACGCGTTCGGTCATATCGCGATCGGCGTGCCGGACGTCGCGGCCGCCTGCGATCGCGTGCGCAAGGGGGGCGGAAAGGTGACGCGGGAGCCGGGCCCGGTGAAAGGCGGAACGAGCGTGATCGCCTTCGTCGAGGACCCCGACGGCTACAAGATCGAGTTCATCGAAAGGCGCGCGTAGTCGGCGGGCGAGAGATTTTCGGCGCGCAGCCCCGGGTCGATGCCGGCGGCCGCGAAGTCGACTTCCGGCAGCGCGTTGCGTAGCGTCTTGCGGCGCGCCGAAAAAGCGCGCCGCACGAGATCTTCGTCCACTCGAAGCGGTGTGGAAAGCGGCTCGAGGCGCACCATCGCGGACTCGACCTTCGGCGGGGGGCGGAATGCGCCGCGCGACACGTTGAAGAGCTTTTTCATGCGGAATCTCGTCTGCAGTGAGACGGAGAGCCGGCCGTATGCCGCGGTCGACGGCAGCGCAACCATACGTTTCACGACTTCGAGCTGGAGCATGAAATGGAGGTCGCGTATCCGCTCCGCGTGGCGCGCAATGTGGAAAAGAAGCGGCGTGGAGATGTTGTAGGGGAGATTGCCGATGATGCGCACGCCAGGCGGCAAGCGCGCGAAGTCGAATTCGAGCGCATCGGCGCGATGTACGGCCAGCGAGGGATATTCGTGTTCGAGCCGCGCAGCGAGATCGCGATCGACTTCGATGGCCTCGACCCTGCCGGCGGCCGCGACGAGCGGCGCGGTGAGCACCCCCTCACCGGGACCGATTTCCACGAAGTGGTCGCTTTTTTGCGGCGCGACCGCGCGCAGGATTTTCTCGAGCACGCGTCGCTCGTGCAGGAAGTGCTGCGCAAAACGCTTACGCGGGCGATGCGAGTGCGATGGCAAGCTTGAGCGCCTCGACCAAGCTGCCCGGGTCGGCGCGCTCGGTGCCGGCGATGTCGAGCGCGGTGCCGTGGTCGACCGAGGTGCGCACGAAAGGCAGACCGAGCGTCACGTTCACGCCCTCACCAAGAGCGGCGTATTTCAGCACCGGCAGTCCCTGATCGTGGTACATGGCGAGAAAACAGTCGGCCTTCTTCACAAATATGGTGTCCGCCGGCAGCGGGCCTTCGGCGTCGATGCCGCCCGCCTTGGCCGTTGAAACCGCGGGCGCAATCACGTCCGTGTCTTCCCGGCCGAAATGCCCGCCTTCGCCGCTGTGCGGATTCAGACCGCAGACGAGAATGCGCGGCCGAGGGATGCGGAACCGGTTCTTGAGTTCCGCATCGATTACGCGCAGCGTGCGCACGAGGTTTTCCTTGTTGATGGCGCGCGGTACCTCGGCGAGCGGAAGATGGGTGGTGGCGAGCGCGACCCGAAGGCCTCCGCCAACGAGCATCATCACGACATGCTCCGCACGCGCGCGTGCGGCGAGATACTCGGTATGGCCGCTGAACGCGATTCCGGCGTCGTTGATAATGCTCTTCTGCACAGGCGCCGTCACCATCGCGTCGTATTTTCCTGCGAGGCAGCCGTCGATGGCGCGATCGAGGACTTCGAGGACGTAGGCGCTATTAGCCGGCTCCAGCCGGCCGGGCGTCGCCGGCCGACGCAGTGCCACAGGGTCCACCTCGACGCCGGAAAAAAGCGAGCGGTCGCCGATCACGACGACGCGGGCGGGGAAGTCGCGCCGTGCGATCGCGTTGCAGAGCTCCGGGCCAATTCCGGCCGGCTCGCCGGAAGTGAGCGCGACGACCGGGCGCCTTATCGTTCCTCCAGCCGAAGCTCGACGTAAATCTGGTCGCGCAGCTGCCGCAGCCAGTCCTGATAGGCCTCGTCCGCCTTGCGCTCGCGCAGCGCCTGGCGCGCCTGCAGTCGTCGCCGCTCGGGGGACATATCCGCCGATCGGCGCTCGAGCACCTGAATGAGGTGGTAGCCGAACGGCGTGCGCACCGGCTGGCTGACCTCGCCGACTTTCAGCTCCTGATAGGCGCGCTCGAAGTCCGGCACGGTGTCGCCCGGGTATACCCAATCGAGCTCGCCGCCGCGCGCCGCCGTGGCGTCGTTCGAATGCACGCGCGCCATCTCCGCGAAGTCGGCGCCGCTCTTGATGATGCGCTCGCGCAGGTCGTTCAGGCGCCGCAGCGCCTCGCTTTCGGACACCGAATCGCTCGCCCGGATCAGGATATGGCGCAGGCGCGTCTGCGCGACCGGCGCGCCGTCGACAGCAGCGCCACGCCGTTCGTGCAATTTGACGATATGAAACCCGGCGGGGCTGCGCATCAACTCGCTCACCGAATCGGGCGCCATGCCGGCGAGCGCGCTGGAAAAGAGCTCCGGCAGCCGATCGTGGCTACGCCAGCCGAGCGCGCCGCCCTGCAGCGCATCCGGCGCGTCGGAATAGCTCGCCGCGAGCGTGGCGAAGTCGGCGCCGCCGCGCGCCGCTTCGAGGGCCTTCTGCGCCCGCGCCCGCGCCGCTTCGATGCGCTCGGGACTCGCCTGTTCCGGCACTCTTACGAGGATGTGCGAAAGTTGGTACTCCACGCGCGTGTCCGGCTTGGTCTTCAGCTGTGCAAGGAAGAGATCGATCTCGGTGTCGCTCACCTGGAGGCGTTCCTCCACCTCGCGCTCGCGCACGCGGGCGAGCAGGATCTGCTCGCGCAGTTCCTCGCGCCACGCCTGGAACGCGACGCCGTCGCGCTCGAGCGCACGCCGGAAATCAGCCAGGCTCATATTGTTGTTCTGCGCCACACGCTGCACCGCGCGGTCGAGCTGCAGCTCATCGACGCGAATGCCCTTGTCGCGCGCGAGCTGAAGCTGGGCCTTGTCCAGAATCAGCCGCTCCAGCATCTGGCGCTCGAGGAGGGCGCGCTCCGGCAGCGGCGTCTTCTGACGCCGCAGCTGGCGCTCGGCCGCGCCGACCGCGTCGGCAAGCTCGGTGGCGGTGATGACTTCTTTGTTCACCACCGCGACGATGCGATCGACCGGCACGACGCTCTGTGCCGCGGCCACGAGCGGGACGAGAACAAGGAACGAGAACAGCCACGCTTTCATCTTCAATACACCTGCTCGAACGGTAGTCGCGGACGCGCGCCGGAAGGCGCGAGGTGCGAGTCCGCCGGATTGCTCACCGAGTAGCCGGGCACATTACGCCTCAGAATATCCACCGCTTCGTCGGTACCAATAGTCCCGATGCCGTTGAACTCGAGCTGGAACACGAACGCGGTGTTCACCACGTTCGCCGCCGCCTGTACCCGCAGCGCAACCGCCCGGAGCACCCAGCAGCCGGCGTTGTACTCGATGCCCGCCAAGCCTTCCAGGAGCTGCTTGTCCTGGATCGAGTAATTGTAGCGCCCCACGCCGTACCAGCCGGGTCGTAGCGGCCACTGCGCCGAAATATCGACCTGCTTGAGAACATCGCGCTGGAACCGATAGCTGGCGTTTAGCACCTTGGCCGTCTCCGGCCGGTAGCTGACCGCGGTGCTATGGCGCTCGCCGCGCTGGGCGTTGGTGTTGTACTGGGTGGTGGCGTCGAACATCCAGTGCGGGCCGATGCGCGCGCCGATCGAAGCCAGAATGTCCGAGTTGTTGGAGGCGCGCAACGGCGAGGTCGGCGTAAGGCCAACCCGCTCCGCGTCGAAGTAATAGCGCTGCCCGACGGTCGCGCGCAGCATCTCCTGGCCGTTGACATTCAGGATGCGCGAAGTGAGGGCGGCGGTGAGCTGGTTGGCGTCGCCGAACCGGTCGCCGCCGACGAAGCGGTTCTCCGTGAAGAGCTGCGGATAGTTGAAATCGGCGAGCGCGGTATCGAAGATCGGGATTGAATCCTGGTTGCGATATGGGACGTAGACGTAAAACAAGCGCGGCTCGAGGGTCTGCGTCGATCCCGCGCCGAAGCTCGTCGTGTCGCGCTCGAAGACGAGGCCGCTGTCCAGGCTGCCCCAAGGCACCGTGAGCTGTGGCGCCTGGGGCTGGCCGGGCGCCGCGCGGTTCAGGGCATAGGAAACCTGGCGCACTCCGACCTTCGGGGTGACGAACCAGCCTGGAGCCTGAAACGGCGCGGCAAGCGTGGGCGCGAGCGTGCTGCGCGCCCCTTCGACAAGCGTATCGTGGGTAAAGTTGACATACTCGGCCGGCAACGCGCCGTCGAATAGACCGCCGATATCGTTGTAGCTCGCGCCGAAGTTGAGCTGGGGCAAACGGTGGTACGGCGGCACCGTGGGTGCCGCGGGATCCTGCAGCGTTTGATATTGCTGAAGGCGCGCCTGCAGCGTGTAAGGCGCGCGGCCGATCGAGCCTCCGTGCGTGACGTGCACGTCCTGAGGAAGGTTGCCGACCGAGATCTGCTTGACGCGCGTGCCCAGGTCGACGAAATAGAAGTCATCGGAGACGCGGTTGTAGTCCACCTGCGCCACGGTGTTGCGCGCCAACGTGTGGCTGTGCTGCCAGGAGACGCCTTCCCGCGAGTCGCCGAAAACGCGGTCATCCGGCAGGTATTCGAACTTTGCTTCGCCGGCGAAGCGGCGGTTGAGATAGCGCCCTTCGCTCTTCAGCTGCCCGCCGCGCTTCGCCATGTAGACCGGCGTGAAAGTCGCATCGTATTCCGGCGCGATGTTCCAGTAGTAGGGAATGCCCAATTCGAAGCCGCGCGTGCTCGTCTGCGCATAGTAGGGAGTGAGCAACCCGCTCCGGCGCCGATCGCCAATCGGAAAGACCGCCCCGGGTGCGGCGAGAATCGGCACATCGAAAAAGCGCAGCCGCGGGGCGCGCGCGGTTCCCTCCTCGTCCTCGAAGTCGAGCTCGAGCTCGCTCGCCTCCATGCGCCAATCCTCCTGTCCCGGCCGGCACGTCGTGTAGGTGGCGTTCGTGAAGCGATAGCGCTCGCGTCCGAGGAATTCGAGCCGATCGGCGCGGCCGCGCGCGGTGCGCTCGCGCTCGAGCAGATACTGCGGGCTCTCGAATGCGCCAGTGTCGTCCAGCACGTTGTACTGGAGGCTCGGGCCGAAGAAGCGGTCGGCGCCGCGCTGCAGGCGCACGCCGCCATCGCCCTCGGCGTAGCCGAACTCGCGGTTGTAGCGCAGCTGGTCGCCGAAGATGCTCATGTCCTCGCGGCTGATCTCGGCGTTGCCGCGCGCGCTGACCTCGAGGTCGCTTACGCCTTCGATGACGTCGGCTTCGATGGTGGTGCGGTCAGCGGAAATATCGACTGCAGGAGGGCTCTTCCCGGTCTGCGCCGCGGCCGGCACTGAGAGCGCCAGCGCGAGCGTGAACGTCGCGAAGCGCAATGCCATGGAGCCGGAGAGCTTTTTCCTTGGTGTTAGAATTTTCAATGATACACGTCGATGTGCGCCGCGCCGCTCTGGAAGAATGGCTGCACAGAGAACTCGGCGGCGCTTCTTTCTCACTCACCCCGGCATCCGAAGACGCCAGCTTCAGGCGCTACTTCCGCGCCACGCTCGACGACGGAGCGACGCGCATCGTCATGGACGCGCCACCCGACAAAGAGGATTGCCGTCCTTTTCTGCGCATCGCCGGCATGCTGACCGCGGCTGGCGTGCATGCGCCGCGGGTGTTGGCCCGCGATCTCGAGCAGGGCTTCCTGCTCCTCTCGGATCTCGGCACGCGTACGTATCTCAACGAATTGCGCGCCGACAACGCCACGGCGCTCTTCGGGGACGCGACTGACGCGCTGATGCGCTGGCAGCTCGCTACGCGTCCGGGCGAGCTGCCGCCCTACGACGAGGCACTGCTTCGCCGCGAAATGAGCCTTTTCCTCGACTGGTACGTGGCGAGGCACCTCGGCAAGGCGCTCGGTGCCGCGCAGAAGCAGGCGCTGGAAAGCGTGTTCGCCGCGCTTGTGAAGAGCGCGCTCGCGCAGCCCTCCGTGTACGTGCATCGCGATTACATGCCGCGCAATCTCATGGTGAGCGACCCGAACCCCGGCGTGCTGGACTTTCAGGACGCGGTCTACGGTCCGATCACTTATGACATGGTCTCGCTGCTACGCGACGCGTTCATCAGCTGGGAAGAAGAGCGCGTGCTCGACTGGACCGTGCGCTATTGGGAGAAAGCGGGACGCGCCGGGCTTCCCGTAGGGGCCGACTTCGGCGAGTTCTGGCGCGCGTTCGAATGGATGGGCCTGCAGCGCCATTTGAAGGTGCTCGGTATCTTCGCGCGCATCAACTACCGAGACGGCAAGCCGAAGTACCTGGCCGACACGCCGCGCTTTCTGAAATATTCCCGCGACGTCGGGAAGCGCTACACGGCGCTCGCGCCCCTCGTGCGGCTGCTGGACGAACTTGCCGCATGAAGGCGATGCTGCTGGCCGCCGGACGCGGCGAGCGGCTGCGCCCACTCACCGATACGGTGCCCAAGGCGCTCGTCGAAGCTGGCGGCAAGCCGCTCATCGTCTGGCACCTCGAGCGCCTCGCGCGCGCTGGGATCCGCGACGCCGTCATCAACATCTCGCACCTCGGCGAGCGCATCGTCGAGCGCTTGGGCGACGGCGCGCGATTCGGGCTTCGCCTGCACTACTCCCGCGAACGCGAGCGCCTCGAGACCGCCGGCGGCATTGCCAATGCGCTCGAGCTTCTGGGGCGCGCACCGTTTCTCCTGGTGAATGCCGACGTGTACTGCGAATGCGATTTCGCGCGGCTTACGAACATCCAGCTCGGCGACCGACTTGCTCACCTCGTGCTAGTGCCGAACCCGTCACATCGCTCGAAGGGAGACTTTTCGCTTGCCGACGGCCGTCTCGGGGATGCTGCCGAGCCACGCTACACTTATGCCGGCGTCGCCGTCGTCGCGCCGAAGCTTGTCCAGTCGGTGAACCGCGGCGAGAAAGCGCCGCTCGCGCCGCTTCTCTACGACGCTGCGGCGCGCGGCCTGCTCGGCGGGGAGGTGTACGGGGGGCTGTGGCAGGATGTGGGCACCATGGAGCGCCTCGCCGAGCTCGAAAGGTTCCTCAATGAACGCCGCTGAAACCGTCTCGATCTATGCCAGCCGCCGCCGCCGGCTCGCCGAGGCCACCGGCGCCGGCGTGGCGGTTGTTCCGACGGCGGCCGAACGCGTACGTAACCGCGACAGCCATTACCCGTATCGTTTCGACAGCCACTTCTACTATCTCACCGGCTTCACCGAGCCCGAAGCAGTGCTTGTACTCGCTCGCGGCAGATCGATCCTTTTCTGCCGCGAGCGAAACGAGGAGCGCGAGATCTGGGACGGTTTCCGTTATGGCCCGGAGGCGGCGCGCGAGCGCTTCGGCTTCGACGAGGCGGTCCCGATCGCAAAGCTCGACGAGGAAATGCCTCGCCTGCTCGAAGATCAACCGGCGCTCTACTACCCGATGGGGGCGGATTCGGGGTGGGATGCGCGCGCCATCGGCTGGCTGAACGCGGTGCGCGCCAAGGTGCGCTCCGGCGTCGCCGCACCGGAGCGCCTGCAAGACGTGCGCGCGATCATCGACGACATGCGCCTGCACAAGGACGTGCACGAGCTCGGCGTCATGCGCCGCGCGGCGCGCATCGCCGCCGCCGCTCACCGTCGCGCGATGCAGCGCACGCGCCCCGGCCGCGCCGAGTACGAGATCGAGGCCGAACTTCTGTACGAGTTCCGCCGCAACGGCGCGCAGTTTCCAGCGTACTCGCCGATCGTCGCCGGCGGCGCGAACGCCTGCATCCTGCACTACGTGGCAAACGACGCTATGGTGCGCGATGGGGATCTGCTTCTCATTGACGCAGGGTGCGAGCTGGACGGCTACGCCTCCGACATCACACGCACCTTTCCGGTGAGCGGCCGCTTCACCGCCGCGCAGCGCGAGGTCTACGAGATCGTGCTCGGCGCTCAGCGCGCCGCGCTCGAAACCGTGCGCGCCGGCCGTGCATGGAACGAGCCGCACGACGCCGCAGTCAGGGTCCTGGCGCAGGGCATGATTGACCTCAAGCTTCTTCCGGGAAGCCTCGACCAGGCGCTCGAAACAGAAAGCTATAAGCGCTTCTACATGCACCGCACCGGCCATTGGCTCGGCCTGGACGTGCATGACGCCGGCGACTACAAGCGCGCAGGCGAGTGGCGCACGCTCGCATGCGGAATGGTGCTCACGGTCGAGCCCGGCCTTTATATCCGAGCAGCCGATGACGTTCCGCAAGCGCTGCGCAACATCGGCGTGCGCATCGAGGATGACGTGCACGTCACCGAAAGCGGGTACGAGGTGCTCACAGCGGAAGCGACGAAAAGCGTGGATGACATCGAGGCGTTGATGCGCGATGCCCGAGCGCGCGATTGACATCCTCGTTCGCGGCGCGGGTCCGGTCGGCTGCGTCGCCGCCCTCGCGCTCGCGCCGCACCACCACACGCGCATCTTCGCGTACGAATCAAGAG